>JASHTD010000089.1 GCA_030040725.1 Candidatus Sulfotelmatobacter sp.
CTCGGCGTCACCGGCTCGGGCAAGACGTACACCATGGCGAAAGTGATCGAAGCCGTAAACCGGCCCACACTCGTGATGGCCCACAACAAAACTCTTGCCGCGCAGCTTTACCACGAGTTCAAGAACTTCTTTCCGCACAACGCCGTCGAGTATTTTGTTTCCTACTACGACTACTATCAGCCCGAAGCTTACGTTCCCGCCGCCGATCTTTACATTGAAAAAGAAGCAACCATCAACGACGAACTCGACAAGCTGCGCCTCTCGGCGACTCGCTCATTATTTGAGCGCCACGACGCGTTGATCGTTGCATCCGTCAGCGCGATCTATGGCCTCGGTTCGCCCGAAGCCTATTACGGAATGATGTTGTTCCTCGAAAAAGGTCAGAAGATCGCGCGCGAAGACATCACGCACAAACTGGTTGACATTCTCTACGAGCGCACCAATAGTGAATTTCGTCGCGGAACTTTTCGCGTTCGCGGCGACGTCATCGAAGTTTTTCCTACGTATGACGACATGGCTTACCGCATCGAGCTCTGGGCAGATCAGGTCGAATCGCTCGCACAAATTGATCCGCTCTTCGGCACGGTCAAGCAGAAGTACATGCGCCTACCGATCTATCCGAAGACGCATTACGTCATGAAAGACGAAACCCGTGCCAATGCCGTCGAGTCGATCAAGAAAGAGCTGGCGTGGTGGGAAGTGGAACTGGAGCGGCAGGGCCGCATGGTCGAGTCGCAGCGCGTCCACCAGCGGGTAAAGTTCGATCTGGAAATGATCAAGGTCATGGGCTACTGTCACGGCATCGAAAATTATTCGCGGCATTTTACTGGACGCATGCCGGGCGAACCTCCGCCCACGCTTCTCGATTATTTTCCGCGCGATTATGTGATGTTCGTCGACGAATCGCACCAGACCGTTCCCCAGCTCCGCGGCATGTATCACGGCGATCGCTCGCGCAAAGAAGTGCTGGTCGAATACGGATTCCGGTTGCCGTCGGCGCTGGATAATCGTCCGCTTACGTTCGAAGAGTTCGAGCACCGTACCAACCAACTGGTTTATGTTTCGGCTACGCCGGGACCGTATGAGCTGACGAAATCGGCCGGGGTTGTCGTCGAACAGATTATTCGCCCCACCGGACTGATCGATCCCGAGGTCGAAGTTCGTCCCGTCAAAGGGCAAATCGACGATCTACTGCACGAAATTCGCGCGCGCGTGGAGAAGGGTGAACGTGTGCTGGTGACAACACTAACCAAGCGCATGGCCGAAGATTTAGCCGAATATTACGCCGAAGTCGGCGTGAAGTGCCGCTACATGCACTCAGAAATTGAAACCCTCGAGCGCGTCAAAATTCTGCGCGATCTGCGCAAAGGCGAGTTCGATGTCCTGATCGGCATTAATCTTCTGCGCGAGGGTTTGGATTTGCCGGAAGTTTCGCTGGTAGCGATTCTCGACGCCGATAAAGAAGGTTTCCTGCGCTCGCAAGGATCGCTGATTCAAACCATCGGCCGCTGCGCGCGGCATCTCAACGGTCGAGCAATTCTCTACGCCGACCGCATGACCGACTCGATGAAACATGCCATGAATGAAACTTTACGTCGCCGGGCGATTCAATCCGCATATAACGAGGCCAACGGAATCACGCCCGAATCGATCGTCCGTCCGCTCGATATGACGCTGGCCGGAATCGTCGCTGCTGACTACACCGACCTGACTGCAAGCGAATCCGAAGGCGTTCCAGAATTCAAATCGCAGGAAGAACTCGATGGCTACATCGCGAAACTCGAAAGCGACATGCGCGAGGCCGCGAAGCGGTTCGAGTTCGAGAAAGCCGCGAAGTTAAGGGATACGATTAAGGAGTTGCGGACTAAGGAGTTTTTGTTCGCTTAGCTTTGGAAAACAAGACTTGATGTCACCTTCCATATGCCGCGCTGGCCGCCAGCGGCTTCCGATGAAATGTATACCCATCGAAAGTTTCCGACCTGAAATTCAGATTCGAACTGACCAGCTTTTCCGTCTGGCTCAGGAAGAGATATCCACCGGGCTCAAGATAGAGATGCAGGCGCTCCAGCAAAGCGATGCGCTGGGCACGGGAAAAATGCGGAAGCACGTCCATGCAGAAGATCACATCGAAGCGGCCGATGTAACCGGGACGTGCCAGATTCATGCAATTGAAGGTCACCAGGCTGCGTAGTCGCGGTTTCACCAATAAGTGAGTGGAACTGATCCGGGAGTTCTGGGCGGCAACTGGTCCGTTTTTCGAAGGCCTCTCAGTGTCGCCATCGGCGCACAAACCCGAGGGCGAAGATATTTTGGAAAAATAGTTACGGATGCTGGCCGGAGGCAGTCCCTCCAGCGCAGACTGTGGATATACCCCGCGATCGGCGGCTTCAATTTTTCGCGGCAATAAATCGCTGCCGACGATATGCAGCGAGAATGCCGGCTTTACGCCCCCAGAATTGCCCGCGTTATCGGCGATGCCTCCGCTGCGCGCCGCTTTTGCATTACTCGCGCCGTTTCCGTTGCTGGACGGTGTAGTTACGTTTGCCGGCGCACTGCCCGCCTGGTTCAGGCCATCGCAGACCGCCATGGCAATCGAATAAGCTTCTTCGCCGGTCGAACACCCGGCGCTCCAGATGCGGAGCGGGCCGGGACCATCCACCGATTTGCGCGCGCAAAGCTGCGGCACTACCTGTCGGGCTAAAGCATTCAGCGCCCCGGGATGGCGATAAAATCCGGTGCTCGAATTCACCAGGCCGTCCAGCAAAGACGACCAATTCGCGGGATCCTGATCTTGAGAGCGAAGGCGCTCGAGCAGAGCAGCCGATGATCCGAGGTCCTGGGCTTCGATGTAGTCGGCGACATGCGCCGCCAACTTCCCGTTGGGGCAATCGAGAACCATTCCGGTCTGCCGCTCCACCAGCAGGCGCAATTCGGAAAGTTCATGTTCGAGGATCGTGTTGGCCGCCATTAACTTATGCATAAAGATGGTCCTCAAACTGGCTTGTGAATCCGTTCTCCTGCAAACCAGGAATCGAGCCTATTGCTCAGCAACATCACTCCGGCTCCTGTCACTTGGCCTGTTCTCAGCGCCTATCGATCCCGCAAGGCCGGTATTAGTCGCCCGCCGCCGCTGCACGGTATTTTCCAGAGTCGCGTTCCACTTGCTGTGCGACCACGTTCATTTCTTTTTCGAGCGACGAAAAACGCTGCAGCACCTCGTGAATGCGCAAGGTCATGTTGCGGATAG
>JASHTD010000333.1 GCA_030040725.1 Candidatus Sulfotelmatobacter sp.
TGCAGCTTTTCGATATAGCTGTGCAACACGGTGCGGCGATGCAGTTGGACCGTTTTTACCGCTTCGCCCAGGTGAGCCATGCGCTGGCGCAATTCTCGCTCGATGCTGCGGCCCTCCTGCTCGCGCATCTGGTTCAGACGATCCAGCGCTTCTTCAACTCTAGCCATGACGGCCGACTCAAGCGCTGCATCTTCCAACTCCTGGCCCGACTCGAGCGCGCCAGGCATGCGAAGGATCGAATTGAGGTCCGGTTCGGCAGCCACGGAGAATTCCACCGATGCGGCGCGAAAAGCTGCGATATAAGCACTGACCAGCGGCCGGTTCAAAGCGATGATTTCGTTATTCGCTCGTTCCAGGTTGAGGGCGACTTCGACGTGGCCGCGCGCAATCTTTTCTTTCAGCATTCGCCGCAATTGCATTTCCAGAGAATCGCAGCCGGAGGGTAGGCGAAAATGCAAATCGAGAAAACGATGATTAACAGATTTAAGAGACAGCGCAAACCCGGTGTGTCCATTCTGCTGCACGGAGGTTAAAGTGTTGGCCTGCCGAGAGGCGCCATCGGCACCTGTGAGCTCGCCTTTGACTTGGGCGAAGCCGGTCATCGAGCGAATGGGCATGAGAGATGTTCCGAGACTCCAAACGCTAAAGTCACCTGGTTTGCACCGGGTCCATTTTCTGCTCCCCATCGGCGAACTGCAAATTGTACAGGCGCCGGTAGGTGCCCAGCTTCGCCATCAGTTCCTCATGAGCGCCAATATCGGCAATGGCGCCGTTTTCAATCACCACGATGCGGTCGGCGCGGCGCACAGTAGAAAGCCGGTGCGCGATCACAAACACGGTGCGGCCGGTCATCAGATTATGCAATGCCGACTGCACCAGCGCCTCGGATTCGCTATCCAAAGCCGAGGTCGCTTCATCAAGAATCAAAATGGGCGCGTCTTTCAAAAGCGCACGCGCGATGGCGATGCGCTGCCGCTCTCCGCCGGAAAGCCGGACGCCGCGCTCGCCAATTAACTCATCGTAGCCGTGAGGCAGCGCCTTGATGAAATCGTGGGCCAGAGCAGCCCGCGCGGCCGCTTCCACCTCTTTCAATGGCACATTTGGCCGGCCGTAGGCGATATTGTTGCGAACCGTGTCGTTAAACAAAACCGTTTCCTGGGTAACGATGCCAATTTGCTCGCGCAACGACGCCAGAGTGACGTCGCGCACATCGAAGCCATCGATCAGCAAACGGCCCTGAGACACATCGAAGAAACGCGGTATCAAGTGCACCAGCGTGCTCTTGCCCGATCCGCTGGAGCCGACGATCGCCACGACTTCACCGCGCTGGACTTCGAGATTAATGTCGTGCAGCACGACGTCCCCACCTTCAAGGCCATAACTGAAGCTGACGTGCTCGAACTGAACGCTCTTCGAGAATGCCGGCAAATGTTTGGCGTGCGGCTTCTCGCGAACCTCATCTTCCACGTCCATGAACCTGAAGATTTCGCTGGATGCGCCGATGGCTTGCTGAAAGTTGTTATTGAAAAGCGCGAACTTTCTTACAGGATTGTAAAGTCCGAAGACCGCGGAGATAAACGCAACAAAAATGCCGGCAGTCATTTGACCGTGCACTATGCGCTGACGCCCGAGCAACAGCAGCAATGCGATTCCGATGGAACCAAAGATATCCATGAGCGGCGAACTGATGGCGTAGGCCGCCACGGAACGCAGGTTAGCGCGAAACAGCCGCCGGGCTGCGCCGCGGAAACGATTAATCTCCCATTTTTCCGTATTGAAAGCTTTGACGATGCGGTTGCCGGTGATGGTTTCGTGAAGAATATTCTGAATTTCCGCCAGCTTATCCTGGCCCTGCCGGGTTGTGGCGCGCACGCGGGTGCCGATCTTGCGTGACGAATATATGATGACGGGAACGAACAGCAATAGCACCCAGGCTAGATTTCCGCCAAGAACCACAATCACGTAGGCGACCGCAATGAAGGTAAACAATTGCTGCAGGAATTCTGCTAGCACGGTCGACATGGCGTATTGCACGCGTTCGATATCGTTGACGATCGCGGAGAGCAGAGTCCCGGTCGCGTACTTCGAAAAAAATGCTGCCGAGCGCCGCATGATCGCGTTATAAAGATCGTCGCGCAGGTCGGTAATGGTTCCAAGCCCGGCATGGTTCACCAGGTATGTGCCGCTGTAGTCACAAATGCCTTTCAAGATCGTCGAAGCAACCAGCGCGAATGCCACAGCGCTCCATGCATTGGTAACGCGAGAGGGAACAAACTGCTCCAGCAATACCACATGATGCGTGTGTGGAATCGTGAAGAGCTCTATGTTCCTGGAGCCGGTTGAGGGGTTCAGTACGCGGTCGAAAATAGGTCGAATCAGCAGGTATTTGAACGCATCGAGCGCACCGACGGCCGCCATCAGTAAGACCGAAGCGCCGATCTGCCACCAGTAGGGCAGCGCGTAACGAACCAGGCGAGTCAGTTGGCGCATTGAGCTCCGAAACCGCAGGCGTCGCTTGCCGGCGGTGAATTTCACACGCGGTGCAGATGCCTTATTTTACTGCGCCCGCAGAGGTTTGTCGTTGGCGACCGTACCCGCCGGGCTACCGCCCAACTGGAAAATCAAGGTTGGGAAGTCGGGATTCATGGTCGGATTATCGAGCTTTCATTTCGGTATATCCCGGTGCACCACCTTCACCCGGTATCCCGCCTTGTGCAGTCGCTTGCCGACTTCCTCTGCCATCATCACCGAGCGATGCTGGCCGCCGGTGCATCCGAACGCAATCGTTAAATAGCTTTTGCCCTCGTGCACATAATGCGGCAGCAGATAAACCAGCAGTTCGGAGATGCGGGAAATGAATTCCCGCGTCTGGGGAAACGATCGGATGTATTTGGCTACCCGCGGATGGCGGCCAGTGAGCGGGCGGAAAGCCGGCACAAAATGCGGGTTGGGCAGAAAACGCACATCGAATACCAAGTCGGCGTCCTCAGGCACACCCTGGCGAAAACCGAAGCTGACGCTGGAAACCAGAATGTTTTTATCGTTGGGATATTCGCGGAAGCGGTCGGTAACGTGCGCGCGCAATTCGTGCACGTTGAACTTCGAGGTATCGATGACGATGTCGGCCAGGGCACGAATCTTGGCCAGGCGGCGGCGCTCAGCTTTGATCGACGTGTTGACCGGCGAGTCGGTGCCAAGCGGATGCGGTCTCCGGGTCTCGCTGAAACGGCGCAAAAGCACCGCATCCGAAGCTTCCAGAAACGCGAGCTTGGTCGGAATAATTCGCCGTACCGCTTTGAGGATTCCCGGAAGCTGGTCGAGCTTCGAGCCTTCGCGCACATCCACCACAATCGCAATATGCCGGATCTCCGATGACTGCGATGACATCTCCGCAAACTGAGGGATCAGCGCAATAGGAAGATTATCCACGCAGTAGTAACCGAGATCTTCAAACGCCTTGAGCACCGAGGCTTTGCCCGAACCGCTCATCCCCGTGATGATTACCAATTCCGGGGCCCTCGCGCCCGCACTCGCCTTTTTCCTTCTGCTGGACGAATTGCTGCGGCGGAATTTGGCCGGCCGTCGACGCTTCATGCAGTGGATAGTAGCATTGCAAGCGCAGCCAGTGGGAGAGGCTAAAGCGATGCTGCATTCGTGCGCGACTCGATCATCAGAGCGCGTTTTCCCCTCGGTCTTTCGATTTGTCTAAGCGCCGCCCGGACAGGTAATCTATTCGGCCATGAAAAAGTTTGACGAATTAACCGAGCGCGAAGTGCTGGCTCTCGCCATTTCGTTGGAGGAAGAAGATGAGCGCGTCTACTCCGACTTCGCTGAGGGCTTACGCCCCGACTATCCTGCATCGGCGGCAATGTTTGACGGCATGCGCCTGGAAGAGTCGGCGCATCGCCGCAAGCTGATCGAGCTTTTTCGCATAAAGTTTGGCGAGCACATTCCTTTGATCCGTCGGCAGGATGTGCGCGGTTTTGTCGAGCGTCCGGCATTGTGGTTGAGCCGCCCGCTGCGTATCGAGGCAGTTCGGAAAGAAGCCAGCACCATGGAAGTCGAGACGCGCCGGTTCTATGAGCGCGCCGCGGCGCGCACTCAGGATGCCGGCATTCGCCAGTTGCTCGATGATCTCATCAACGAAGAACGCGAGCACGAAGAGCGCGCCCAGGAACTCGACAAAGAGAAACTTCCGGCCAACGTGAAAGAAGATGAAGAGCGCGCGCAGCGCCGGTTATTTGTTCTGCAGATCGTGCAGCCGGGGCTGGCCGGATTGATGGATGGCTCGGTTTCCACCCTGGCGCCAGTCTTCGCTGCGGCATTTGCTACTCACAACAGCTGGGATGCGTTTCTGGTCGGCGTCGCGGCATCGGCGGGAGCGGGCATCAGTATGGGATTTGCCGAAGCGCTATCGGATGATGGCAGCCTGACGGGCCGCGGGCATCCGTGGGTGCGCGGCGTCATCTGCGGCGCGATGACCGCTCTCGGCGGAATCGGCCATACACTTCCTTTTCTTTTGAAAGATTTCCGTATGGCGCTTTGGGCCGCAGGCGCGGTGGTGATGGCCGAATTGGCCACCATCACCTGGATTCGCAAGCGCTACATGGACACTCCCTGGGTTTCGGCTGCGCTGCAGGTTGGGTTGGGCGGGGTACTGGTTTTCATTACCGGAGTATTGATCGGCAGTTCGTAGTCTTTTTCTTTAATCTTTACGGTTGCGTATCCAGCGGCTGTTTGCTCTTCTCGTAGAATTCGTTCTGCAGCTTAAGGCTGACGTCATCGGCCTTTATGGCACGGATGGACTTGACCAGAGCGTCGATCCACCAATCCATTTGGAACTGCCCCAGTTCTTTCGTGGCGGCCGATCCGTCGCCGGAGTAATGATTGGGAAAGCGCGCGTACCACCAGATGCCGGTGTAGACACCTTCCGGAAGATTCTGGCGGTGCTGGTCGGCGCCGGATTCGTTGTTGGCGCGGTCGATGTGGACTGTGTCAGGGCGCGCGATCATCATCTTTGAGGTTTCGCTTTCGCCGGCATGCATGTCGATGGAAGTCTTCTTCGCCGGGCCGCCTGAGTCCGGGCTGCGCTTGTCAAAAATGTAGACTACATAGTCGTGGGTTTTATCCAGCTGCGTTTGGGCGAAGTAGGGAAGCAGGCTTTCGTTGCCGCCGTGTCCGTTGACGATGATGACTTTCTTGCAGCCGTTACGCGCCATCTCGTCGGTGGTCTCCTGCAACAGGGCGAGTTGCATTTCGCGGCTGTATGCAACGGTTCCGGGTTCGTGGCGGGCTTCGGCGATTTGTCCGAAATAATACTCCGGGAAGACAACGGCATATTCTTTTTCGGCGGCATGCAGCGCGGCGAAACGGACATCCAGCAGGTCGGTGCCCAGTGGAAGATGCGGGCCGTGCTTTTCAAGGATTCCGAACGGGAGCAGGCACGTGCCTCGCGAGCGATGAATGCCTTCGCGGAAATCGGCGGCGGTGAGCTCTTCCCAGTGGACAGAGAGTTTCGGTTCCGAGGTCGACTGCGCTGGGGCGAAAGGCGGAGCGCTTGCAACCGCGAAGAAGAGTGCTGGAAGTAGCACGGAAGAAAGCTTGCAACGGGTGCGAGTTATCATCGATTTCCCTCGGCGGCAAATTCTAGCATGCACATTGGCTGTATTAAAACGTATCAATACTCATAATCGGAGGCTGGAACGTTGATGCGATTTATAGACCGTGAGGAAGTCGGCCGTCGGCTTACCTACGAGGTCTGCATTCCGATTGTGCGCGATGCGATGATCGCGTTCTCGCGGGGCGAGACGCGCCAGCTTCTGCGGTCGATCATCCCTCTATCCGAAGGGCGTTTGTTCGGCGTCATGCCGGGAGCGATGGGCGCGCACGCGCCATTTGGAGCGAAGCTGATCAGCGTCTTCCAGGGAAACTCGGCTGTGGGAATACCGTCGCACCAGGGGCTGGTTATTTTATTCGATCATGAAAGTGGCGCTCCGGTTTGCGCGCTCGATGCCGGCGAGATTACGGCGATACGAACGGCGGCGGCCAGCGCGGTCGCTACTGAGGCATTAGCTCGCGCCGACTCGCGCCGTCTGGCGATCCTCGGCTACGGCGAGCAGGCTGCAACTCACGCGCGCGCGATCAGCAAAGTTCGTCGTCTTGAATCCATTACCATCTGGGGACGGTCTCTCGAACGCGCTCACGCCTTCGCGAAGGCGACGCAGGCGGAACTCGGCGTGCCCGTCTGTGCAGCAGAAAGCGTGGAAGAGGTCGTCGCGAAAGCCGACATTATCTGTACCGTCACTGCTGCGGCTGAGCCAATCTTGAAAGGCGACTGGGTGCGACCGGGCACGCACTTGAATCTGGTCGGCTCAGGCGCCGCAGGCCCGGCGGAAGTGGACACTGACTTGGTCGTCCGCTCGCGCTTTATCGCCGACAGCCGGGAAGGCGTTCTGGCACAAGGCGCGGAGTTCCTCAGGGCTAAGGCGGCGGGATTGGTCGGCGATGACCACATCGTCGCTGAGATTGGCCAAGTATTGGCGGGAGAAATCGAAGGCCGCGGCTCGGCAGAGGAGATCACTGTGTACAAGTCGCTGGGCCATATAGTCCAGGACTTGGCCAGCGCGTGGTGGCTGTATTCAGAGAGCGAGAAACCGGAGTGAAGAGCGCGCGCTCATGCGCCGGGCTATTTTCACGGGGCTTCGATCAACTCCATCTTTCCGTCGCGCGTGCGGTGCAGGATCATCAATTTGCCTTTGGGATCACGAAACACAAAAACGTCGCGATCGCGGAAGTGGGCTTCCTTGATGGCTTCTTCGAGGGTCATGGGGCGCATAGCGATGGCTTCGTCGGAGCGGACAAGGTGCACTTCGGTAGTTTTGGCCACGGCAGGATAGCGGTGCACGGCCACCGGCACGGCGGTTTTTTCGGTAAGTCCGACCTTAGTCTGCATGACTCCATCGTTCCGCGGCTCAACCTCGGTGGCCTCGGAGGAGTGGCCATTCCACTTCTTTACCTCTTCACTCTTGCGGGCTGAACGCTTCTTCGATTGCCAGCGCGTCTTGTATTTCACCGCTTGTTTTTCCAAGTGGTCGAGAGCTTCATTGACGGCGATGGTCATGTCCTTGGCTTGGGCAAGGCCGACCAGCGGCCCATTGCGCGGGGTGATGGTGATTTCGGCTTTGTGGCGGTGCTTTTCGACGGCGAGGATGACATGGGTTTCAAATTTGTCGTCGAGAATTTTGCGTATTTTGCTGAGTCCCGTTTCAACTTCTTTTTTGATGGCGGGAGTAACTTCGTAGTGACGTCCGGTGTATTCCACGTTCATGAATCGGCGATCTCCTTGCGTAGGCTGGCACGACCACTAACAAACGACGCTCTTCGCTCAGCAAAGAGCGCCTCGCTCAGGATGACAACATTTCCTCTTTTTCATAGGAATTAGGATTTCACTCTTCGCTGGTGTGTGCTGGGGATGCGCATATCTTCCCGATACTTGGCCACGGTCCGGCGCGTGACCTGGATGCCTTGTGATTGCAAAATTCGCGTAAGTTGCTCGTCGGTGAGAGGGCGCGCCGGGTCTTCTTCTTCGATGAGCTTCTTGACGCGGCGTTTCAGGATCAGCAGCGAAGTGCTGCCACCCTCCGGGCCTTGCACGCTTTCGCTGAAGAAATAGCGCAACTCGAAAACGCCCTGCGGCGTGTGCGCGTATTTGCTGGCCACGGCACGGCTCACGGTCGAGGGATGGACCCCGATTTCTTCGGCGACCTCCTTAATCATCATGGGCTTGAGGAAGTCGATGCCTTTTTCCAGAAAATCGTATTGCCGCGCGACGATGCAGTAACACACTTTGGTGATCGTCTGCTTGCGCTGCTCGATGTTCTTGATGAGCTGGATGGCGCTCTTATAGCGCTCTTTGACGTAGTCGCGCGTGTTCTTGTCGTTGGTGTCGCGGGTGACCAGCTTTTTGTAGGCCGGGTTGAGGCGGAGCTGCGGCAGATCGTCATCGTTCATGATGACGAGCCACTCGTCTCCGTGCTTGACGAAGGCGACATCGGGCTCGATCAGCCGCGCCTGCACTTTGTTGTATTGCAGCCCGGGACGCGGATCGAGCGTGCGGATGTAATCGAGCGCATGCTGCACAGCCTCAGGCGGCCGTCCGATGGCCTTGGCGATTTCCTTGTGCTGTTTGCCCGTCAGGGCGCGCAAGTGCTGGTCGGCGATGGCGATGGCATCCTGAAGCACCTGCGCCGTGCCATTGACGGGCTTGCTTCCGTTTTTCTGGTAGTCAAGCTGAGCCTGATGATAGCGAAGCTGACGAAGCAGGCACTCGCGCAGGTCGCGGCAGGCCACGCCGGGAGGATCGAGCTGTCGCACCACTTCGAGCGCTTCCGCGAGATCGGCGGCAGCGAAGTTGGGCTTGTAAACGGGATGCGTAAATTTGGTGGAATCGGCGGCCGGGGCGACCGCGGCGGCGGCGGAGTTGCCATTGACAGGAAACGAAGCATCGGAGCTTACCGCAGGCGAACTACTCTTGGTGTGAGCTGAACTTTCCGATAGGCCGTAACCCGTCTGCAGGGAGGGTTCCGTTGGGAGTGAGAGGGATGCTTTGACTGCGGTAGTGCTTCGCATCGGCGAAACACTGTCTTCTCTCAGCATGACGTCGCTTAGCTCGGACTCGTCGCTCGCTGCGCTCGTCTCGACGGATGCCGCTGCGATAACCGGCGATGCTTCTGCGGCCAGTCCCAGTGCGGCGGCTTCGCTGACAATCTTGCTCGCGGCCTCGGCATCGACTTCCGGCGCTGAAGGAGGCGCGATTCCCAGCATCTCTTCGTCGCTGGCGATGAGATATCCGTCTTCATTGAGATTCCCGATGATCTGCTCGGCAGCTTCGCGCACTTCCGGCCGCAGGCTCAGCGCACCAAGTTGCCAGGCGAGGTGATCAGTCAGCGTGGTCGGCTTCGATAGAAAATTCTCGAATGACGGCCGCTCGATCTCTTCCATTTCGCCCCGCGTGCGGTAACC
>JASHTD010000090.1 GCA_030040725.1 Candidatus Sulfotelmatobacter sp.
CCCAATGAAGTGATTGCCAGGTTCTAACCGAACCATGTGGGGACAGCCGCCCTCGGCTGTCCGGTCGAGCGGAGCTCGACAGTCGCGCTCAAGCCATGCCGCCTTCATTATGGTCCTCGCTCAGCCGATCCGACCGCGCCGCCAAGCGAACGCAATCTTCGCTCCGCTCAGCATGACATTACTTTCCGCCTTCCTTCGTCTGTCATGCTGAGCGCAGCCGCGAGGACGAAGCCCAGCGGCGGGGTCGAAGCATCCCTATGTCACAACGAAAACCACGCGGGAGAAGCCATGCATAACCTGTTAGCTATCCTTCCTGCTTCCTGAGCTTATTTCGTTGACTGTGATCAGGAAAGCTACGCTGTTCTAGTCCCAAGTCAACACCAGGGCGGGGCACTCACGTGGTACAATAAAAACATTCCTAAAGATAACTAACCACCTGTAAATGCAATTATTTGCGGCACAATCCCGAGACCTGGACCGAGCTCCCAACGCCTAACCTATGCCTGAAGATCAGAATCCCGAACTCCCCCTGACTCCACCCCCCGGCGGAGGCGACTCCGGCGGCCCCGGCGCATTGCACATTCAGCCCGTCAATATCGAAGACGAGATGCGCAAGTCGTATCTCGATTATTCGATGTCGGTCATCATCGGCCGCGCCCTGCCCGACGTTCGCGACGGACTCAAGCCCGTGCATCGCCGCATTCTTTACACCATGCAGCAGATGGGCTTGCAACCCAATCGCGCCACGCGCAAGTGCGCCAGAATCGTCGGCGAAGTGATGGGCAAGTACCATCCCCACGGCAATCTCGCCGTTTACGACGCGCTCGTTCGCCTGGCGCAGGATTGGTCCATGCGCTATCCGCTGATTTTCGGACAGGGAAATTTCGGCTCCATCGATGGCGACCCTCCCGCAGCTGACCGCTACACCGAAGCCAAGCTGGCGCAGGTTTCCACCGCGCTGCTCGAAGATCTCGATAAAGAAACCGTAGACTTCCGCCCCAACTATGACGGCAGCGAAGTCGAGCCTGACGTTCTTTCCACCCGAATTCCCAATCTTCTTATTAATGGCTCCGACGGAATCGCTGTCGGCATGGCCACAAAAATTCCGCCGCACAACTTAACTGAAATCGTCGATGCGGCCATTACGCTGATCAACAATCCCAACGCGCAACTCGCCGAGATTCTGAAATTCGTCCAGGGCCCGGATTTCCCCACCTACGGCATCATCCACGGCCGCTCGGGAATCTTCGAAGCCTACCGCACCGGACGCGGCCGCTTCACCATGCGCGCCAAAGCCGCAATTGAAAACCTTACGAAAGAGCGCCAGGCCATTGTCGTCACCGAAATTCCTTACCAGGTGAACAAGACTGTCCTGATTAAGCGCATCGCGCAGCTCGTCAACGACAAAGAGATCGAAGACATCGCCGATGTCAACGATTACAGCGATCGCGAAGGCATGCGCATCGTCGTGGAACTCAAACGTGGAGCCGAGCCGCAGATCGTTCTCAATCAGCTCTTCAAGCACACGCAGATGCAGGAAGGCTTCTCCATGATCCTGCTGGCGGTGGTCAACGGCCAGCCGCGCGAAATGGGATTGATCGAAGCCATCAAGCACTTCATCAATCACCGCATCGAAGTGGTGCGCCGCCGCACTGCGTTTTTGCTCTCGAAGGCCCGCGACCGCGAGCACATTCTCGAAGGCTATCTCACCGCCCTCGATCATCTCGATAACGTCATCAGCATCATTCGCGGCAGCTCGAACCGCGCCGACGCCCGCGAAAACCTGGTTCTCTATTTCGGCGGTAAGAAGATCGACATCAACACCACCGGCCGCGTTCCCAAACTTGATCCGGAAAAGCCGTTCACCGGCAAGCAAGCCGATGCCATTCTCGAATTGCAATTGCATCGCTTAACCAAGCTTTCCATCGACGAGATTTCGAACGAACTGAAGCAAGTTCGCGACAACATCGCCGAGTATGAATCCATTCTCGCCTCCGAGAAAAAACTCCGCTCCGTCATCATCAAAGAGCTCGAAGAAGTCAAAGAAGCTTACGGTGACGAGCGCCGCACCCGCATCGAAGACGAAGCCGCAGAAATCGTTCTCGAAGATCTGATCGCCGATGAGCAGGTCGCCGTCACCTTCAGCCACTCCGGCTACATGAAGCGCACGCCGATCTCCACCTACCGCATGCAGCGCCGCGGCGGTACCGGCCGCACCGGCATGAAGACCCGCGAAGAGGATTTCGTCGAGCATCTCTTCATCGCCTCCACGCACGCCTACATTCTGATTTTCACTAACAAAGGCCGCGTCTACTGGCTCAAGGTTTATGAGATTCCCGACATCGGCGCCGCCGGACGCGGCAAGCACATCGGCAATCTCATCGGCCTGCAGCCCGGCGAGACCGTGCGCACCATGCTGGCCGTGCGTAACCTCGAAGAAGAAAACAAGTACGTTTTCTTCGCCACGCGCAACGGCCTGGTAAAGAAATCGGAGCTGCGCGAGTTCATGCACGTGCGCTCGAACGGCATCAACGCCATCGGCATCGAGCAGGGAGACGAACTCGTCGCCGCCCGGGTTACCGACGGCAATCAGATTGTCTTCCTCGCCTCGCACGAAGGCATGGCCGTGCGCTTCGACGAGAATCACGTTCGTCCCATGGGCCGTGCCGCGTACGGAGTTTGGGGCATCGACCTCGAAAAAAATGACTACGTGGTCGGCATGACCGTGACGCCGAAGGCTGGTGTTGCGCCCGTCAAAACAACCGAAGATGTGGCCGAAGGAGAAACCGCCGAAGTCGCTGTTGGCGGCAACCTCATTCTTTCTGTCACCGAAAACGGATTCGGCAAGCGCACTCCCGCCGACGAGTATCGCCTCACCAACCGGGGAGGCAAAGGCGTTATCAACCTGAAAACCACCGAGCGCGTCGGTAAAGTGGTGGCCATCGCCCTGGTTGATGAAGACTCGCAGGTCATGCTGATCAGCCAGTACGGCAAAATCATCCGCATGGACTCGAAGACCATCCGCGAATCCGGCCGCAATGCCCAGGGCGTTCGGCTCTTGCAGATGGAACCAGGTGATCGCGTGGCCGCAGCTGTAGTATTAGCACCGGAAGAAGAACCCAACGGCAACGGTGGGACGCTGATCCAGTAATCAAAAGTAGCGTCGGCGTCTCTCCTGCAAACTTTGATGTGGCGCGGGCAATCCGCCAGCGCCGTTTTCTTTTCCCAAGTCGGGAATGTTCCCAAGATATTTCTCGGCGTATCAACTCAATCTGCCGTACCCGCAAACTACAATTTCTGCCAGCAGACAAGCGTCTGGGAGGGTGTTGCCAGGGGGTACTGGACGCAGTCTGTCACACTGTCGAGTGGTTTCATCAGCCACTAGGGTTCGACTCCCTCACCCTCCTCGTGGAGTCACTCGACGATCAAGAAGCAGCTTGACAAACACTTTGCGCGAATTATCATAAAGGTGTTTGGCAGACTGCGTTCAGTACCAAGTTTCAGACCCCGGCTGATGACCGGGGTTTTGCTTTTGCTGCAGTTCAACCGGTTGCTGCCCAAACTGCCGAACTCTGGCTCGTCGAGCGCCGGCTACTGGGCTCCTGAGCGCCTTAAATCGCAGCGGTAAACCGCTGCGCCCACCCAAAAGCGACATTGTCCCGCCGGTGGGCTGACGGGCCATTTTGTGGCGGGACGCAGCTTCCGCTATCGGGATTTCTCCGGATTAGGTTTGCGTGGGATGTGCCGGCGTTCGGTGAAGAATGTAGGGATCCCTCGACTGCGGTATTGCTTCGCTGTCGCGAGGCAATGTTCTCGCTCGGGATGACAACGCTTATTTTGTGCCGCCCCTTCGGGACTGGTGTGTGGAATCCCACCATCGCGCAAGGAACGCGCAAGGATGGGGCACCCGGCTTAAGCCGCGCCGAGGCTAACGCTTGGCCTCGCTTCGTATCAGGGCCACGACTTCAGTCGTGCCGATCATGTGTCGCTAAGAAATAGGGGCTTCAGCCCTTGGCCCCTGCAATCTGTCATCCTGAGCGAAGTGAGATCGTGCTTCGGACGATC
This sequence comes from Candidatus Sulfotelmatobacter sp., assembly GCA_030040725.1. Classification (GTDB taxonomy): domain Bacteria; phylum Acidobacteriota; class Terriglobia; order Terriglobales; family Acidobacteriaceae; genus Sulfotelmatobacter. Next base: position 4,066 of record JASHTD010000090.1, read on the forward strand.
TCACGCAGTCGAAGGATCCCTACGTATCTCACACCGCAATGTGATCCCGGCTACCGACAAACACAGCCTGCGTGCATTAAGAATGATTTGCGGGTCGGAATCTTAGTTCTTCTCCCTTGGATAAAGGCCGGATGGCCGCTCCGATCCGTCCAATCTGACCGCGATTCGCACGGCGTTCGTGCCTGCACCGATAGACGGAGAAAGGCTCCACGAACGGAATAAATCCTCAGCAACATCCAGATAAGGAGGGTAATCGAATGCGACTGACAGAGACTCGCGGGGTTGTTGCCGTTCTGACAATCCTCGCAATAATTCTCCTCTTCGGGCCGTCGACCGCCTCAGCGCAAACCTTCAAGACCTTGCACATCTTTCATGAAAAGGACGGAGCAATCCCCTCTGGCACTCTCGTTTTCGATGCCGCTGGGAACATCTATGGCACGACCAACGCTGGCGGTGACCCCGGTTGCACCGGCGGTTGCGGTACGGTGTACGAGCTGATGCCCAAGGCGAATGGAACTTGGACCTACAAATTGCTCTACGGTTTTCGCCCCGACGAAGATGCCTATCCCGACGCGGGAGTCGTCTTCGACACAACTGGAAACTTGTATGGCCTGGCCAACAATGGACCCGACACCGGGGACGTGTACCAATTGGTGCCGACGGCAGACGGGCTATGGACTGAGAATGTGCTGTATCGGATGGGGGGCTCTTTCGATGGGAACCCGCAAGGCGGATTGGTTTTCGACTCGGCAGGCAACCTGTACGGAACGTCCGCATGGGGCTGTGGTTATGGCTTCGGCGTCAGTTGCGTTTTTGAAATGACGCCGGGCGGCGACAGTTGGACCTTCAATCTGCTGTACGGGCTCGACTACACGGGGTCAGCCGGCTGGTATCCCAGCGGAACCACCCCGATCTTCGACGCGAACGGCAATATTTACGCTACAACCACCTTCGGCGGGAACTCCGGTTGCAGCCCTTACGGTAACGGGTGTTACGGCCTCGGCGTCGTTTTTGAGCTGACGCCCAGCGGAAGCGGAACCTGGACAGAACAGGTCCTGCACGCATTCACCGGTGAGGAGGATGGCGAAAGCCCCGCCTGCCCGCTGGTCTTCGACTCGGCAGGAAATCTCTACGGAACCACTTATGCGGGCGGCAAATATGGAAAGGGCAACGTCTTTGAACTCACGCCTAATGCCCAAGGCGCCTGGACGCTGCTTGTGCTCCACCAGTTCACGGGAGGTAATGATGGGAGCACACCGGAGGGTGGCGTCATTTTCGATGCTGCGGGTAATCTGTATGGGACGACCAACCAGGGCGGACCATACGGCGATGGAGTCCTCTTCAAATTAACGCACGAGCCGACCGGGGGATGGCACGAGACCGTCGTGCATGCCTTCCAGGACAACCCGGGCGCCTATCCCGGCGGCGGCCCGAATCTCGCTGGAGCCAACCTGGTGTTTGATGGTTCGGGAAACCTCTACGGCACGACATCGGGCGACGGGGTTAAAAACTTCGGCACGGTGTTCGAGTACATACCGTAATTCAAAGTCTCTGGGCCACGTTACCATGTAGCGGCGTGGCCCTATCTTCTCGTGAGAGAACCGCTGCGAGCTCACGACTACCTCCCACTTTATTTACCGCACCCCCTGCTTCCGATTAATCTCCGTGGAAAATTCCGTAATCAAATTCACCAGCGACCCATAACCCGCCTGACCCAAGACTGCCCACCCGCCATTGACCCAGGCATTCTTCGGACTCGGTTTCCAGGCCGTAGCCAGCAGCCCTCCGCTAAAGGCCCCGCCATACAACGCCCACTGCGGACGCAGATTTACCTCGCTCCGGTCATACGTCAAGAAGCTCCGCAGAATTGCATGTTTCAACCGCGGCTTGAATCCCGAGCACTTGCACTTGTCGTAACGAACTTCATACTTCAGCCTCGCGTTTCCCAATGCTGCCAGCGAATTCGATGCAATAAACTGCCCCTCGCGCGAAGCAAAGCGCTCCGCATACCCTCCAATCCCTCCTTGCCACGCGGGCACGCCGCGCGCCTGGTCGATCAATGCCGCAAAGGCGCGCTTCATATAAGCTTCAGGAGTCGTCAGCGTCTGGTGGAGGTAGTAGTCCTCGCGCTGCTGGCTCGTCATCGGCACCAGCTTGCGGTATTTCCCCACATAAATGCCGGCAATCCACCCCGACTCCCAATCGCGGGCTTTCTTCAGGCCGCTTTCCGCCATCTGTTTCGTCATGTCTCCAACTGAAAGGGTCGGGTTCCCGCCCTCTTGTTCTTGCGGTTTAGGATTCTCTGGTATTTGCTGCGGCGTCGTTTGAGGTGCCGGGGGCTGGCCGCTGCTCTGCGGTTGCGAAGGATTTTGCGCCGGATTGGACTGAGTACTCGGACTCTGTTGCTCTTGCGCGCGTGCAGCGGGCAGAGCCAGTGCCCATGCGGCAATCGCCAGCCAGAAGCAGGGACAACTCAGTCTTATCGCAATACGCCGTCGTCGCCCGTCTTCCCAGCTTTTATCATTCACAGATTCTGTTTACCTCTCGCAATTTTCCGTCGCCGCTCGGTCGTTCCGCCGATGCTAAACTTCCTTGAGATGCACTGGCTCTACAACCGTGTTGCCGGTCAAAGCGTGGAGCGCCTCGCCGCTCTCAGCGATGGCATTTTCGCAGTCGCCATGACCCTGCTCGTTTTGGATCTTCATGTGCCTTCCGGCGCAAGCGTCCACTCCGAACGCGAGCTCTGGCATGCGCTGGCTGCGCTCTCGCCCCAGTTGATTATCTTCTTAATGAGCGTGATGACACTCGGCATTTTCTGGGTCGGCCAGCAGACACAACTCAATCACTTTGCCCGCTCCGACCGCAATCTCGCCTGGATTCACATCGCTTTTCTCTGCGCGGTATGTCTGGTTCCGTTTTCCACTTCGCTGCTCGCCGAATTCATCCGCTATCGCATCGCGCTTCTCGTTTACTGGTTCAATATCCTGCTTTTGGGAACAACTCTCTACTGGAGCTGGAGCTATGCCCGGCGCAACCAGTTGCTGGTCGAAGATATCCGCGCCGAAATTCATCCTGCCGTGGTCCGCCGCATCGTGATCGCGCAGACTCTTTACGCATGTGGCGCAGCCCTGTGTTTTATCGACACCTATTGGGCCATCGCGGCAATTGTGCTCGTGCAGGTAAATTACGCCATCGCTCCGCGCTTTTGTTGGGGATTGTTTTCGCGGAAGCCGGGGGAAGAATCGTAAGAAACAAATCCACCGCGAAACTTTCGCGGTGGATGTCTGGCCTGTCGCTGAACGGTTTTCAACTGCCCGGAAACTGGCTCTCAGCCGCGGCTGATGATCTTGCGCAGCGGTTCCACTTTACCGCGTATTTCTTCCGCCAGATCGGCCCCGCGCTCGGCTGCCTCGCGCACGCGGTCTGTCGCATCTCGTACCTTGTCTTTGGCTTCTTCGGTCCAGTTCTGCAGGGTGTCTCTGGCGTCGTCATAACCGCGCTTGAACTCCTTGCGCAACTGCTTGCCGCTCTTGGGGGCAAAAGCGAGCGCCGTCAGCGCTCCGATCCCAAGTCCAATCAGCAAAAAAGTGATTGCCGTACCCACATTTGTTCCTTCCGAGGATTCATAATTTCCAAAACGCATAGTGACCTCTCTTTACCTCGAGTCTTGCGGCTCTCCTTCACTCATCTTAGTCGTTCGCAGGGATACAAGCGAATTTTCACGCCTTCCGCGCCGAGCCGTCCTCTTTGGAGAATTGCAGGCGTGGAAAGGTT
>JASHTD010000091.1 GCA_030040725.1 Candidatus Sulfotelmatobacter sp.
CTGAAAATCGGGAATCAGCACTTCGATGCGGCAATCCGGAGTCAGTTCGCGAATTTCGCGGATGGTCTCGGCAAATATTTTCGCTCCGCCGATGTTATCGTCATCGCGATTCACGCTGGTAACGACGGCATGTTTCAGCCCAAGCGTAGCAACCGCCTCGGCAACACGTCGCGGTTCGTCCCAGTCAATCGGCTCGGGTCGGCCCTTCGGTACGGCGCAGAATCCGCAGCGGCGGGTGCAGATATCGCCCAGCAGCATGAAAGTTGCGGTTTTATGATTCCAGCACTCGCCGATGTTCGGGCACTGTGCCGATTCGCAAACCGTGTGCAGTCCCAGCCCGCGCGCCAGCTTTTTCAGATTATGGAAATTGTCGCCGACTGGCGCCTTGGCACGCAGCCAGTCGGGTTTGGGCACACGCAGCGGCGGGTGCAGTTCGATCTGAATCAGTTGGGGGGGGGCAGCCATGTTTAGAATTTTAGCAGCTCACGCCACTTCGACCAGCCCGTAGGTCCGCTGCCAACGCGCTCTCATGGCATAGAGCGCCTTGCTGATTTCCACTTGCGTAATCTCGGCATTTGGCCCAGCCATGACCGCAGTAGCTTCGCGCTTCGCCAGTTCCAGTAATTGGCGATCCCGAATTAAATTGGCTATTCGAAAGCTCGGCATGCCGGCCTGCCGCGTGCCGAAGAATTCTCCCGGCCCGCGCAGTTCGAGATCGAGTTCGGCGATCTGGAAACCATCGTTGGTGCGCACCATGGCGTCCAACCGGCGCTCGCCGTCTTCTGTTACTTTGCCCCCGGTCATCAACACGCAATACGACTTTGCTGCTCCGCGCCCGATGCGGCCGCGCAGTTGATGAAGCTGCGCCAGGCCGAAACGTTCGGCATGTTCGATGACCATCACGCTCGCATTCGGCACGTCCACACCTACTTCGATGACTGTCGTTGCAACTAGGATCTGCAATTCGCCTTGCTGGAACCTGCGCATGACCTGATCTTTCAAATCAGGATCGAGCCGCCCATGCAGCAGGCCAACTTTCAGATCGGCAAACATTTTCGCGCTCAATTCGCGGTACATCTTGACCGCGGCCTTCAATTCCGTCTCCTCGTTTTCCGCGATCACCGGATAAACCACGTAGACCTGATGACCTTTTGCGACTTGCTTGCGCACAAAATCCCACACTTCGGATGAGTGGTCGTCGCTGACTCTCCGCGTCACAATGGGCGTTCGGCCCGGCGGGAGTTCATCCAGCACGCTGAGATCGAGATCACCATACAAAGTCAGCGCCAGCGTCCGCGGTATGGGCGTTGCCGTCATCACGAGAACATCGGGCTCGGCGCTGCTGGTCTCGGGATGACCCAATTGAAGATCACCCATGGGGCGACGGCCGCCATCAGCCGTCCGGCCGAGCAAATCCCGGCTCGCCTCCTCGCGCTCGCCTGATTTCTTCATGAGCTTCAACCGCTGCAGCACCCCAAACCGGTGCTGTTCATCGACAATCACTAATCCTGGCTTGGCAAACTCGACTTTTTCTTCCAGCAGCGCGTGCGTGCCGATCACGAGCTGCGCGTCTCCCTGCGCGATGTGGCGGCGAATCTCGCGTTTGCGGTCGCTCTCGAGCGAGCCTGTAAGCAGCACGATGCGATACCCGGCATTCTCCAGAATCCTTCGCGCGGAAAAATAATGCTGCTGAGCAAGAATCTCAGTCGGCGCCATCAACGCTACCTGATAACCGTTTTCAATCGCGATGATCGCCGCCTGAAAGCTGACAATCGTCTTGCCTGAGCCGACGTCTCCTTGCAGCAAACGCCGCATGGGATGCGGCTTTTGCATATCTTCGGCGATTTCTTTCAAAACCCGTTTCTGCGCAGCCGTTGGATGAAACGGCAGTATTTTCTTGATCGCATCGCGCACTTTCTCGTTCAGCCGGAAAGCGACTCCAGTTTGCGCCTTCTGTTGCCGCCGCTTCAGTTCCAGCCCCAGTTCCACGAAAAATAACTCTTCGAAGATCAGGCGAATGTGTGCCGGGGTACGCGACGATTGCAGATCCGCCAAGCTTTCGCCAGCTTCCGGCCAGTGAACCTTCCACAATGCCTCCCGCTCCGAAACCAGCGCAAGCCGCTCACGCACAGCATTTGGAATTATCTCGGCCAGATCGGGAGTCAGGTCTTCCAAGGCCCGGCGAATCACCCGCCGGAACCAGCGCGCGGTTACGCGCCCCTGGCCAGCCGATTCGTAAATCGGTACCACGCGGCCCACTTCCAGCGATGTCGCCGCTTTATCCTCTGCTGATTCGGCGTTGGCCTCTCCCAGCACCTCGTACTGCGGCTGCACGATCTGCAGTTCGCCGCTACGCTGGTCCTGCTCCACCTTGCCGTAGAGTGCGATTAATTCGCCGGGTTTAAATTTTTCCTGCAGATAGGCGCCATGAAACCACAAACAACGCAGCCGCGATCTGCCCTGGCCAACCGTGAGCTGGAAAATCGGCATCTTGCGGGTGCGGAACAGGCCCGAGTTGCGGACTTCGCCAATAACCGTTGCCATTTCGCCCGGCCGTAATTCCGCGATTCCGCGCGGGTTCAGACGGTCTTCGTAACGAAATGGCAGATAATGGAGCAGGTCGCCCACGGTGGCGATGCCTTTGGTGGCAAGGATCTCCGACAATTTTGGCCCAATTCCTTTTACGTACTGGACCGGTGTTGTAAGTTCAAGCATCAGAGTCCCTACGGAATGTTAGCAGTTACCACGCATGAGCCCGCCGCCCAAAGCTTCGATTGCCACCAATCTGATCGAAGCTCTTTTTGCGGTCATTCTCGGCAACCTTGCCTACTTCTTTCTTGGTCCTGCTTTTCATTTGCCTCGCCATCATCCCTTTCACCTGGATTGGGGGCTGGTCGTGGATTTCTGGCTATGCGTAGTCGCCTACGGCCTGATCCGGACCGCACGAAAATGGAAATAAGGCCAATTCCCGCCTTGTTACTTTCGGAACCTATCCCGGCAGGCAGAGCACGTTACCATACTTCCTAAGTCAATGAATAAAATCGCGGTCTTGTACGATGCGGGCCAGGCCGTACTCTCCACGTTCGATCTGGACGAGGTGCTGCAGCGGATCCTGGGCATCGCGCATGACTATTTTCATTTGCGGAATGTAGCGATCATGCTGCTCGACCGGCAGTCGCAGCAGTTGTACGTCCGCTCGCAGATTGGCTGGGACGAAGGCCAGGATACGATACGCCTGCCTCTTGGGCATGGAATCACTGGAGCCGCGGCCGTCAAAAAGCAACCGGTTTATGCGCCGGACGTCAGCCAGGACGAACGTTATTTCTGCTCCGCCAAAACGACTCGCTCCGAGCTGGCTATTCCTCTCATGCTGCGCGATGAGGTGGTGGGAGTGCTCGATTGCCAAAGCGAACGCGTCAACCATTTTGACGATGAGACCGTCGATCTGCTGACACTTTTTTCAAACCAAGCGTCGATCGCACTGCAGAATGCGCACCTCTACTCTCTCGAGCGGCAGCGGGCGCGACAGCTGCAGGCCATCAACGCCATCGCGCAACAAACCACGGCAGTTCTTGACCTGGAAGAACTTCTGCGGCGCGTTTGCGAACTCGTTCAGGACGCTTTCGGCGTTTCGCACGTCTCTCTGTTCCTTAGAGAAGAAAACGATCTGGTCCTCCGCGCCCATCACGGAACCCTTACATTGCACATTCCGCAAGGAGGCCGGTTCCCGGTCGGGAATGAACCTTGGGCCAGCATACTCGCAGGCAATCGCACGGGAATCGAAAGCGACCTGACCAATGCTCCGGCAACCAAGTTTTTCGCAGAATCAGCCTCCCGCATTCGGATTCCGCTAGTATCGTTCGGGCAGAGCCTGGGCGTTCTCGCCCTCGACAGTTCGCAGCCCGATGCCTTTCGCGATGGCGATCTGCAATCGCTGGAATCGGTCGCCGACATTTGTGCTACCGCCATCCAGAACGCGCATTACGTCGAGCGCGTCAAACAATTGGCATACCTCGACGGCCTGACCGGCATCTTCAACCGCCGCTTTTTCGAACTGCGCATTCTGGAAGAAATCGAACGCGCCCGCCGGTATGGCACTGGCATGGCGGTCATCATGGCCGACATTGATCAGTTCAAGCGACTCAATGACGAGTTCGGGCACGTGCTGGGGGATGAGGTTCTGCGCCAGGTTTCATCATTATTTCATCAGCAGGTGCGTAAGATCGACGTGGTCTGCCGCTATGGCGGCGAGGAGTTTGCGATCCTGTTGACGCAAACCAGCGCACAACACGCTGTGAACATCGCGGAAAAGCTGCGCAAGATCGTAGCCGATTGGCAATTCCCAGGCGTTCCGCGCACGGTCACTATCAGTGCCGGGGCGGCCGCATTTCCCGATCAGGGCACAACCCGCGATGAACTGGTGAAAGCAGCTGACAACGCGCTCTACGCAGCCAAGCAGGCAGGACGCAACCGCGTCTGTTTGGGAGTTGCGGCGCGCGCGTGTGGAGCTGGACTCTAGGATTCCCGGCGGCGATCCTCAGATGTCGAGCCAGTGAGCAGGCATCTCGCGCCGCAACTGTTCCATTTGCTTCCGCATCTGCTGCTCGCTTTTTCGCAGCTCTTCCCGGTATTGCTGGCGCATCTTGAGGGCTTGCTCTTTCATCTGCTTACTTCCCTCGCACATCGACTTGCGCATTTCCTCCGACGATTTCCGAATCTCCTGCTCCGCCAGTTCCATTTGAGGGCGCAGGCGGGCGACCTGCTCCTGCATCTCACTGAGTTCCATTCGGCTCCGTGCGTCCATTTCAGGCACGTCGAAGCTTTCTTGCAGAGTCCTGCCGGATTCTCTCCGCCCGGGCAGTGTGATGGTAAGAGTCTGGGGTTTTCTGTCGCGAATGAGTTCCACGTTTACCGAGCCGGCGCTACGGGCATGGAAAACATGCGTAAAGTCGCTGGTATCGTGCACCGTCTGATCGCCGACGCGAACAATCACATCCCCTGCCCGAAGGCCTGCTTTATCGGCGCGGCTGCCCTTCTCGACTGACCTCACCAAAACTCCTTTTCCATCTTTTGCGCCGAAGAACTCCGCCAATTGGGGTGTGAGATTTTCCACCATCAATCCGCTGCGTGCCGAAGACTGCACCACCACAACGGCGAAATTCGGAATATCGACGTCTATGTTCGGAATCGGGGGCATTTCGAAATGAAAATCGCCGTCGTCCTTGCCGTTCGCAACATGAAACTCGGAGCGCCGGTCGGCCAGTTGTACCTTTACCGTCACCGGTTGTCCATCCCGGCTTAAAACTAGGGTTACGGTGCGTCCTGGCGGAGTCTCACGAATCAGGCGCTGCAACTGTGTTTTGCTCTCAACCGTAGTGCCGTTCATCGACAAAATAACGTCGTGCTCCTTGAGGCCGGCTTTACCCGCTGGAGCATCCTGGTCAACCATAGTGACTTCGACGCCCTTTTCTTCTTTCAGCTTCAGCGGAGCCACGCGATCGGCGGTGACATCGGCGATATCAACACCCAAATAGGATGCAGTGCCGGAATCGTCGCTGGGAATGCCGTAAGGCTGCCAGGAGTTCACCCCCCACGTCATCTGGCCGGCCTGCGCCGCTGCGACCAGTAACGGCAGCACGGCGATTGCTGCAAGAATCTGTTTTCGCATGGAAAACCTCCCGAATTTCTGCAACTCGGACGGCACTGAGATGCGTCCGGCACCCTGCACCACTAATTTGTTCGCCTAAAACAAATGTCGCCGGTCGTGGTTCGAACCTTCAGAAGCGGACCGCCGCCGTTCAATTTGCCTTCAGCGCTGATGGTTCGAGGTCCCCATTTATCTCCCTCGCTCGAAACATGAATATCGGGAAAATCGGACATGATGCGGTGTCCGCTACCGAGATCTACGCTGGCCCGTACCGACACAGCCACGTCAGATGCGATGTAGACCGTGATATCGCCAGCCGAGGTTTCCAACGTAGAATTGGCAGGCTCCGCGCCCGTCTTCACCAGCTTCACCACGATTCCGCCCGCCCCAGTTTCAGCCCGAGCCGACGGTACGCCGTAGAGTTCGATCCCGCCGCCGCCGGTGTGCGCCTCGACCGGCCCCTTCGCCGATGCCAGATGAATGCTGCCCCCGCCAGTCTCGATCTCAGCGGAACCGCCGATGTCGCCCAAATCCACGCTGCCGCCGCCCGTCGATACTTTTATCTTTCCGAG
>JASHTD010000334.1 GCA_030040725.1 Candidatus Sulfotelmatobacter sp.
TTGCGCCAGAAGCCCACCTGATAGGTTTTTTCCAATCCCAAAATCTCGATGGAAGGCATGATGGGTTCAGGAGACAAGAGTTTCCCAGGTTCTAGAAAAAATTATATGCGAAGGGAATTCAGAGTAAAGCGGCGGGAGTGAACGGGGAGATTACCAAAGTAAAAGCAGGTAAGAATGCGGGACTTCGGAATGACGCCGCGTCACGGAAAAACTGGAAATAATCACCAGCCTGCTGCCGGACTTCGGGGTCAGGGCTGAGCAGCTGGTGGATGCCAATCATAGAGTTTGTCGAGCAACCCGAGCTGTTGGCGGATCAGACCTTCATTCTCGTCTCGCAACTGCATGGTAAGACGATTGTGGGCGCCGGTCGGATCCTCGGTGAGATCGTAGTAGTAGTTTTTCGAATTGACGGCGTCGACGATGAACAGAGATTGAGCTTTGCCACCAAGAATGGCGTAGACGGGAGCGTAGCTGCAAACCAGCAGGTAATAGGGACGGAGATAAGGAGACTGTTCCTGCAAGGACTGAGTGAAAAGCGGCCGACCGAAGAGTTCCTGGTTAACGACGGGCCGATGGCCGAGGAGGTAATAGAGGGTCGGGGTGATGTCGGTCGAAAGGGCGACCTGATTTGCGTCCCAGGCCAAGTGATCGCGCATGCGCGGCGGCAGATGGATGATCAGGGGGATGCGGATCACCTGCGGAAACAGGAAATCGGCGTGTCCCCAGCGGCCGAACTCGCCGTAGCAATCTCCGTGATCGGCGGTGAGAATGATGATGCTGTTGTCGTAAAGGCCGCGCTGCTGCAGGAACCGGACAAACTCTCCGAAAGCGGTGTCCATTCTTTTCAGTTCGTACAGAATCGCTCCGTGGCGGCCACCCTTGATCTTGGAGCGCTCGAGGGTGAGGGTGTGGACGTTTTGCGGCTGGGTGTAGGCGAAGATGGGCTTTTGCGGATCCGTGCGGGAATCGATTTTGCTCTCGAGTTCTTGCAGAGTGGGGACGAAATCCAGGTCGCCCCAGGCTTTGTTATCTGTATCCAAGGGTGTTACGGAAGCGGATGGCTGCGAGATCGCATACACGATCGGATCGAGGCTGAGGTAGCTGTGATAGCCGTCGGTCTCCAGAAGTTTCTGGAGATTGTTCATCGGATAGAAGGGTTGAATGTATTGCTTGTGCAACTGCATGGCTCCAACCCAAATCGCGGGCTCAGAAAGTGCGGTTCCACCGTAGCGGGTGAAGGCATTTTTCAGCACCACGCTGTCGCGGGCGAAGCGGCCAATCTCCGGCGTGTAATCGACCGACGAATTGTAAGGCGAAAGGTAGTCCTGCCGCAGGCTATCAATGACGAAGACGAAGATATTTGGCTTAGGGCCGGGTGTTGGCCGCAGATCAGACACGATGGGCAGGTCGACGGGTTTGACGGGAGTGTCGGGGCCTAGATTTGTATGTTGCTTAAGGAATTCATAGAAGCGGCCGTAAGCCTTGTCGTGAACCGACCAGGAGAGCACGTCGTATGCGGTCTTGAAAGAAATGTCTGCCCCGGCGTAGGTTTCGAGAAAATCGCGCGAATTCGATGAGACCGCGGGATTGTAGAGGGCCGACTTTCCGTAGCGGGCAAAGCCGGCCGCGCATGCGGTAATCACGAGCATAAGGGCGATCCATTCAGCTCTTCCGCGGGCGCGGAAGCCGGTCCAGTAAACGATCTGCAGAACGAGCAGCCAGACTGCAAGAACCGCCATTCTTTGCAGCACAAAATCCCAGTCGGTCTGACCGAGCAGGGCGGGAATCGCGTAGGCGGCAGCAAATAGAACGGCCGCGGCGAGCGGATAGCGAAGGGTGGATAGCTTCCGCAACGTATGACGCGGGAATTCGGCAACGAGCATTCGCCAATTGGCCGAGATGGCAAAGCCGGCGAGCAAAATGGTGACGGAAACGACCGCGGTGAAGATATCGGCCTGAACTCCCTGAAAAGAAATCGTGGGAAGAATTATGCTGCGCAGCAGCCCGATGAAAAGGAACCAGGCCACAACGCGGGCGAGAATGAAATCGAACAACCCAGACGACGAGGTGCCACTGACCGCGAATTTGATCAAGACCAGAATCAGACCGACAGCAAGGAAGATAGTGACATGAAAACAGAGGCTGGCGCCCAGACCGCGCAGCAGGAGGGCGCCGGGGATTGCGTTACCTTGAAGCGCTCCGCGAAGGGCCGCGGTGAGCGCGAAGATGAGGGAGGCGATGATCGCCGCGAGAGTGATCTGCGACAGGTTCAGGCTCTGACGTACCCTCAGCCACCGGGCCTCACTTTCGGCGGACCGGGACAGATCGAACACGGCTAGCCAGAGGACGGGGAACAAAGAAAACAGACTCCACAGATAACTGGTGAAATCTGGTTGCAGGTTGGCTAACGATGACCTTCCCCATAGGTAAACAAAAATTCCTGCATTCAAGACGAGGAAACTGGCGGCCGCGCTACGAGTTTCTTTCTGCCGCAAATCCGGTATGAAGGTAAGCCCAATGGGCCCCAGCAGGATTCCGTAGATCAAGCCATGAAGCCGCACGAAGGGCGGCAGCCAACTCAGCAGCGCGTTATGAATAAAGCCAAAGTAGGCGAACGGAACACACATCAGGAGACAGTAGATCGACGTGACCAGCAGGAATCCGCCGAGGGCGAGGCGGCTGGCACAGAAGAGCAGAGCGTTGAGCAGAGTGAACCATGCGCTCTTACGTTCAAAGCTTTGCGAGGTCTCGGCGATGAGGCGCTCACGAGGAGTTTCGATTTGCGGGAAAGTAATACCCACGCTAGTGTGATCCGTCAGGAAGCACGGGGCCTGAAATTCCAATTTAGTGGGGCATGCGAGCGATCACAAGTGACTCAAGTACCGGACCGCGGCGATGTGGATCGAGACGCGACCTAATTGGACATTGCCGTCAACGCCTGGCAGGCCGAGTAGCTCGCGACCAGAGTAATGGTACCGGACGGTTGAAGGCGAATCACCATGTCATCGGTGGAGCAGTAGGCGCGCGTGCCGGTCATATTGCTGTTCGGCGTGGCAGTGGCATAGAACTGGTTGTTGACGACGCTGCCCGAGCCAGCCGATCCGGTAGCGGCAAACGAATAGCCGCTCTTGCCGACTCCGCCGCCATTGGTGGCCAGGTTGTTATCGATGAGGCAAGCCGTGGTCGAGCTTGGGGTGCACGGGCTGGCGCCGCCCAGGGGCGGAAGGGTTGCGGCGAATCCGATAGTAGCTTCGTAGGTTCCGAAATAGCCAACCTCTGCGGCATCGATGGCGTGCATCGAGCCAGCCGCGGACGAATCGTTGGCGGCCATGCGAGCCCTCACCAAGTTCGGAATGGCGATGGCAGCGATGACCAGGATGATGGCAACAACGATTAACAGTTCGATTAGTGAAAAGCCGCGGTGTTTGCGCATAAGTTGATCCCAGACTTCTCCCTCTGCCGGTTCTCCAGCTTCGGGAACCCATGACAAACACTCGCACTTACGGGACCAAACCGCTTGTCCTGGCCGGTTTCGGTGGTAACACGTTACTTCCATTGAATTGATCTGGAAGGGGAAAATGCCGGATTCAATGTGGATTCGCACCGCCATTCGCTGCGGATGGCGGGGATTTTGGCAATCGCCAACGCGCGATTGCCGCCAACGAGCCGGACTTTAAGCGAGGCCGACCAACAAAACCGATTCCGGATGACAATAATTGTTAGCGGGCGACGGATTCTGGCAGGACCGAGGCCGCGCGGATGATCTGAGTCGTGAAGGGATCTGCGGATGGGGGTCTGCGAGGCTACTACAGAGAAATGGGTTATTGCAGCAAAAAAAAGAAGCGGCGGATTTGCATCCGCCGCTTCCTGTATTCGACCAGATACTGACCGTCCAGCAACTTAGTTCTGGATCGGGGTCAGACCCTGGCACGCGGTGTAGGAGGCAACCAGGGTGATCGTACCCTGAGCCTGCGTGCGGAGCACGCCGTCATCAACCGCGCAATACGCCTTGGTACCGGTCACGTTCGACTGCGGAGTCGCTGTGGTGTAGTAGTTCCACCCAGTCGTCGCCGCGCCGCCCGGAGTAGCCGCAAAGTTGTAACCGCTCTTGCCGCCGCCGCCAGGACCGTTGGTAGCCAGGTTGTTGTCGATCAAGCAGCCTGTCGCCGGAGCCGGAACGCAGGGCGAAGCTCCACCCAACTGAGCCAGCGTGGCATAACCAGTGGCCGGATACGCGCCGTAATAACCAACTTCACCGACGATGATGGTGTGCTCAGAACCGGCTGCCGAAGAATCGTTAGCCGCCATACGCGCACGCATCAGGTTTGGAATAGCAATAGCTGCGATGATCAGGATGATGGCAACCACGATCAGCAGCTCGATCAGTGAGAAACCCTTCTGTTGCTTCCGCATCTCGATTTTTCCCCTCGTCTTGGACATTTTTAGTTTCGTGCTGGTCATGGAATGACGCAGTCGGGCTAAATGTTCGCACTTGCCAGACCAAACTCGCCAGTTACTTTGGTTCTCACCGGGCTGTAGCAATCCCGTTATTTTCAATACGGTGGAAAACTTTAGGCTCATTATATCGTGACCTGAGCCGGGGTTCGCTGCCAAATTGTGTCATTGCGGCTGACCGTTCGCGGCACCCAGTCCACGGGAGCCGACAGCCTTAGAACGTGGCAGAATCATGATTTTGCAGGGAAAATGCCCGGGTGCTGAAGCGTCTCTTTATCTCCAAAAGGCATTTGTAGTTTCATTCCCGGACGCAGATTACAATGGCCGCTCGGTTCATCGAAACCGGATTCGCCAACTTTATGTTTATTCTTTCTATAAGCCTTTCGGTCTGAGGCTAAACCGATTTTTATGCGCAGCTCGCTGAAGAATCTGAAAATCGAGGATCAGATTGCGCGTGCATGGACGCTTCCGTCAAACCTTTATTCCGATCCTGAGGCATACGCGGCTGAGAAAGAGACGATTTTTGCGCGCACCTGGCAGGTGGTTGGACATCACGATCAAGTGAAGAATGCGGGCGATTACTTCACGACCGAATTGATCGGCGAACCGCTGGTGGTGGTGCGAGGCGCGGATGGCAAGCTGCGGGCTTTTTATAACGTGTGCCGGCACCGCGCCGGACCGGCGGCGGAGGGTTGCGGGTCGAGGAAGCTGTTTCGCTGCGGCTATCACGGATGGACTTACGATCTGGATGGATCGCTGATCAGCGCGACCGAGATCGAGGGCGTGGAAGGATTCCACGCGGAAGATTTTGCGCTGGCGCCGGTGCGCGTGGAGGAGTGGTTCAACTTCGTGTTTGTGAATCTGGATCGCGAAGCGCGGGCTTTGAACGAGTGCCTGGGCGAGCTGCCGGAGCAGGTGAAGAAATTTCCGTTTGCCGGTATGAAGTTATTCGAACGGCGAACCTATGACATGAAGTGCAACTGGAAGACGTACGTAGACAATTATCTCGAAGGCTATCATCTACCGAGCGTGCATCCCGGGCTGAATCGCGAACTCGATTACAACGCCTACACGATTGAGCCACATGCGGAATACGTGCGGCAGTTCAGCCCGATCCGCGGGGCGCAGCCGGGAGATGCGACTCCGCGGCGCTATCAGGAGGCGGGCGAGGATCTTACAACGGATTATTTCTGGATGTTTCCCAACTGGATGCTGAATTGTTATCCCGACAACATTTCGCTGAACATTGTGCTGCCGCTCTCGGCGGAGCGTTCGCTGGCAATTTTCGAGTGGTATTTGCCGGAGAAAGATCATGGCAGCGCGGCGGCGAGAGCATCGGTCGAGTTCAGCCACCAGATTCAGATCGAAGATGTGGCAATCTGCGAAACCGTGCAGAAGAATCTGCATTCGCGCAGTTATTCCCGGGGAAGATTCAGCGTGAAGCAGGAACAGGGAGTGCATGCCTTCCACAGAATGTATGCCGAGGCGATGAGCCAGGGTTAGTCACGAGCAATTCGGGAGCAATGGCGAGCTTTTTTCTCTAGAGTCCATTTACCCCAGACAATTCACTTCTTCCAATAAATTTACAATTTGTTCTCAGAGGTTCGTGTAACATGGCTTCCCCCGACCTCGCGTGTGTGGGCCGCGAAACGTCAGTGTGGAGGATCCTCTCGTGACATATAAATCCCTCGAGGCGTCGTTGCTCGTAACCATTCTGGCATTGGTTTTCACAACCGCGGCTGCAGCCAGCCAATACAAAGTGATCTACACGTTCCAGAGCACTAGCGACGCGAACATACCAGAGACCCAGATGATCGCCGATGCCGCCGGCAATCTTTATGGAGTGACCCAATTTGGCGGCACGCACGGGCTGGGAACGGTCTTTGAACTATCACCCAATTCCAACGGAAGCTGGACCGAGAGCATTCTCTACAGCTTCGCCGAGAGCACGGACGGCGGACAACCCTGGGCCGGAGTGGTCATGGACAAGAACGGCAATCTCTATGGAACCACGTCCGCCGGTGGAGATGCATCCTGCGCACCGATTCACGGTTTTTGCGGAACTGCTTACGAGCTCTCGCCGAATGGCGACGGAACCTGGACCGAGACCGTTCTGGTCGATTTTACCGGCGACAACGGTCTCACTCCTTACGGCAGTCTGATCCTTGACGATGCCGGCAATCTTTACGGTACAACCGAGGCCGGAGGACCCAATGGTTGGGGGACCGTGTTCGAACTTTCCCCCAATGGCGACGGCACGTGGACCCAAACCATCCTCCACGGATTCGGAATCGACAATAACGGAGCCAAGCCATTCTCCAACCTGCTTTTTGATGCGCAGGGAAATCTCTGGGGCACGACCGCCTATGGCGGATTGCGCGACGACTGTCTGGAGAACTTCGGTTGCGGAACTGTTTTTGAAATGACGCCGCAAGTCGGCGGGGGCTGGGGCGAACATGCAGTATTTGATTTCAACGGCAAGAACGGCAACCCACCGGCGGGCTTGATCCTCGATGCATCCGGCAATCTGTTCGGAGTCGCGCCCTACGGCGGGCTCGGAACTTGCTCAGGATTTATCGTGAACGGCTGCGGCGACATCTTTGAGTTGGTATCGAGTTCCGGTTTCAAGCCGCGCATCGTTCACTATTTCGAGAACGAGCCGATCGCCGTTCCCAACGGCATTGTGATGGACTCGCAAGGCAACATTTATGGAACGTCGTTCGAGGGCGGCGTGAAGACCTGCGGCATCAACCAGCCATGCGGGACGATTTTTGAAGCTGTCCGCCAGGCGGATGGAAGCTATCAGCCGCATCTTCTTTATGCATTCCCCGGCGAGACCACGAACGGCTTCTGGCCTTATGCGCCCCTGACCATCGATAAAGCGGGAAATATTTACGGCTCAACGGGAAATGGCGGCAATCTCAATTGCGGTATCTCCGGAGGTTGCGGGGTGGTGTATCAGATCATTCCGTAAACGGACTCAAATCGAGTTGCGGCTCGGCAAGATGCCGCGATCGGGAGATCGAGCAAAATCGCCGATTTTTCTTGCGGCGGGGTTTTCGACAACTCAGGCTTCCGCTTTGATGAGCAGGCAGGTTACATCGTCGTGCTGCGGAGTTGAGCCGACGAACAGATCGAGGCTGGCCATCAGGCGATCGAGCATTTCCTTTGGAGTCGCTGAGGCGTTCGCGCCGAGCAACGTGATGACGCGCGATTCCTCATACTCGTCCTGGCGCGCGTTTTCCGCTTCCACTAATCCATCGGTAAAGATGATCAGCCAGTCGCCGGGCGCGAGAGTGACGCTGGCGGATTCGTATTGGGCGGAGGCCAGAATGCCGAGAGGCAAGCCACCGACAGCGAGACGCTCGATCGCTCCGGAGGCGCGGCGAAGAATGGGATTGTTGTGGCCGGCGTTGATGTAGGTGAAGACGCGGCGGGCGGTGTCGTACTCGGCGAGAAACGCGGTGGTGAAGCGCAGACCTCCCTGGCTGTTGGAGCAGGCATATTTGTTCATGTTGCCGACGAGTTCGGGCAGAGCGACGTCGGAGGTGGAAAGGGTTTTGAGGCTGGCCTGGAAAGTTGCCATGAGCATGGCGGCGGGAATGCTTTTTCCGGCCACGTCGGCTACGGCGAAGACTACGCGATTTTCGTCGTTGGTTTTGCCGGGACGCGGGAACACATCATAGTAGTCTCCCGCGACCGTATTGGCGGGACGGGTGGCATAGGCGATGGAAAGGCCAGGAATCTGCGGCGGCGCGCCGGGCAGCAGCCAGGTTTGAATTTCGCGGGCAATCTGCAGATCGCGTTTCATGACGACGCGGTCCGCAATCTCCAACATGAGAAGAAGAAACAGCAACAGCCCGCCCCAGAAATGAAAATCGAACTCGATGACGTGAGCGTGTTCGCCGGAGCCGTAGTTGAAACCGCCGCTGGGAAACACCAGCAGAACCAGGGCCGCGAGCAGAAGCACGCGGCGGGCGGGCGAAAGCTTTTCGAGCACGGCCCAGAAGAACTCTTTGACGAGATGCAGGCGGCGTCCGCCGCGGGTAAGGCCTTCGGGAGTTTTCGCGACGACCTCCCGCGAATAGAGGCGATAACTGGCGCGGGTCTCGTTTTCAAATTGCGACCAGAGCTGAGTGAGCTCCATGCCCTCGGTCACCCGGCGCCAGAAAATCTGCCAGCGCACCCGCCAGGGAACGCGCTGCGG
>JASHTD010000092.1 GCA_030040725.1 Candidatus Sulfotelmatobacter sp.
GTCAAAGCGGGTGAGCTGCATCATGCGGCGCACCGTCTCTGCTTTATTGCCCGGTCGGTGAATTTTCCGGTAGAGGTTGAGCCGGAAATCAAGTGAAGGAGTTCGAGGGCACTGATCTGAAATTAGATCAGCGACAGTTCGAGTGTTGGCGTATGCGCTTTAGATCGCCGAGCTCTTGGAGTTTACTGCCAAAGCAATCATTGTCCAGCGCGGGCTGGCGAAACGATCAGACGCCCGGCAGCTTTTTTCCCGAGGTCAGGTTTTTCCTGGGCATAGACAAGATCAAGGCCGTCTTCCGGCGTGGAGGATGCTTCCGCCAAAGCCCGCGCCAATGAGCGGAACGAGCGGCTGATCTCCTGGCCTTCCTGCAGAACTACCGGCGAGCCGTTATCGATCGCTGGGGAGATTGCATGAAACGCATTGGGCAGCTTCCACAACACCTTGCACCGGGTCGAGTGTTCGATATCTTCATCGGTCAACCCGGGAATCTTTTTATATCGATTCAAGAGCAGTCGCAGGCGGTTATGGCCACCGCCTTCTTCGAGAAAAGCGTGGATGCGGCCTGCGCTCCACAGCGAAACCACATCGGTTTGAGCGACCATTAACACCGCATTGGAAAGATCGGAAAGCAGGCGTGTTGTCGGGTCGAGACGGCTGGAAACGTCGATCACTACATAACGGTAATGATTGACGAGCACGTCGAAAAGTCGCGCGAGTTCTGCCGGAGTCGGAATCGACTGGTAAGGCTGTTGCGGGCCGGCAAGAAGATGCAATCCGTCTCTCGCTGTAGTCATCAAGCCATCGAGCAAAGATGCGTCCAGCCGATGCAGGTTTTCGAGCGCATCTGGCACTCCGAAACTGGGACGCAAATTCAGATGTAGCTGAGCGTGCCCGACCGGAGCGAAGTCCACCAGTACGACGTCGCCATGCGCCTGCTGCAAGGCCAGAGCCGTGTTGACGGCCGCAGTGGTGGCGCCCGCTCCTCCCTTTGCACTGAGGAAGGTGAAAATCCGCGCCTTGCCGACTCCGCCGCGGGCGCGAGCGCAGTTGGCGCTGAAGCGGGTAAGTGCTTCGAGCAGAGCATCGGATCCCGCATCCCGATCGATATATTCGCCGGCTCCGGCGCGCATGGCAGCTACAATCGTGGCCGGCTGCTGCATGCTTCCATTGGCAAAAATGGCCAGCTGCAGCGTGTTGGCCTGAATGAGTTCGATGGTCTTGATGGCACGTTGCGGGTTTTCGGAGGAAATATCGACGATAACGACTTCCGCGCGCCGGTCCTGAATCTGTCGCAGGATAGCGTCGGTTGGCCCCGCGGGAAAGCCGGCGTTGCTGAACACGACTCTGCCCAGGCGGGTGGCTTCCAGTCGGTTCTGTAGCTCAGACAGACGTTCGCGGTCTTCGGTCAGGAGCGCTACGGCGGTCCCAGGCATGGCGCGGTTCTCGCTGATTTCTCTCGCTATTGGCATGTTAGATAGAGAAGCCGCCCTCGGCCAAGTGACCTAAGTAACCTTCGTCGCGCAGACCTGTACACCCTTCGCGCAAGAACCGCCACGAACGCTGCAGGATGGAATGCCCGGGACCAAAGCGCACAGCAGGAACAACCCCCAAGTAGATCCGCACGAGTGGAGAACATTCTAAGGGATGAAGTTCAGTTTGAAAAGAGGAGCGAACGAGTTTCTCTGGAAAAGTGGACTAATGCAGAAGGACAGAGTTGCGCCGATGCTCAGTGAATCGCCCCTCGGGGGATTGAATCGGGCAAAACTGCGGGGCGCTCGTCCTCATTCGTGCTAGTTCCGTGCAACGCCGAGATGCGCCGGAAATCAGCCGAAGCGTCTTCCATTTCCGGGAGATATTCATAGCCGGTGAAGCATACTGCCACGCCGATTTTGGTTTCAGCGGATCGGCTTTCGGCAAGTCTAGTTTCCGGGGATACGGTCGCGCCCGGCTTCACTTCCGCAGACCCGGTTTCGGGGCGGCCGGAATCATTGAGGCCGGTTCCGTTCTCTGATCTAGGTTCGCGATCAGCTACACGTTCGAGAGGATTGACCACGCGCAGAATCCGCCCTCTGCAGCGAACCCGCATAGCCTCGCCTAACGTGATCTCTGACGGCATTCTCAACGTGAGCTGAATCTCGGCCCCGGTGCTGAAAGGCATGTCGGTAAAGAAAAAAGCCCCGCGGGAGCTTACATCCTGAGTAACTCCCAGACCCTCGGCCGCTGAAGCATGGTCACGCAAAGAGATGGGAAGGTTGAAGGTGAAGCGCTGTCCCGCGCGGCGTTCAAGACTAGCAGGAGGAGTCGTCATCATCGTGTCCCTTCCTTCGGGAGTCGCCGGCGAAACCAACAGCAACTGTAGCTGAATTCCGCAGGTCTGAAAAGTGCAAAATTGCGGAGCTGAAACCATGCGCTCCCGGACTACGCCATTTCGGGAATAGCGAAGATTGCTTGGGCAGGTGGAAAGCAAAATGTGCAAAGATTCGCTTCTTCCCAAATTGCAAGTAAAGTTATATTGATCGAAGCAGATATTCGGATCATCAAAACAGTTCACAGTGCCTGAATCGGAAATAGAAATCAAAGGAGACGCGCTCACCGGCGGAGAAGCAGGATCACCGCCACGCGCATCGCGCTGGCAAGTAGCTGGGCGCGCCCTTCGTCACCGGAATTTCCAACTCTTCTTCAGCGGACAACTGATCTCTCTGATCGGTACGTGGATGCAAAACATTGCGCAGTCCTGGCTGGTCTACCGCCTGACTGGATCGGCTCTGCTGCTTGGTTCGGTTGGATTCGCCGGCCAGATTCCTGTTTTTCTTTTTGCCCCTCTGGGCGGAATTGCGGCAGATCGCTTCAATCGCCGCACCATCGTGATCAGCACGCAAACGGCATCGCTGCTGCTGGCATTCATCCTCGCCGGGCTTACGCTCTACAACAAAGTTCAGGTGTGGGAAATTTTCCTGCTCGCAGCCTTGCTCGGGCTGGTGAACGCGTTCGATATTCCGGGGCGGCAATCATTCCTCGTGGATATGGTCGGCAAGGAAGATCTGATGAATGCTATCGCGCTGAATTCCTCCATGTTCAATGGAGCGCGCGTGATCGGGCCTGCGATTGCCGGAATTCTGGTAGCGAAGATCGGCGAGGGCTGGTGCTTCTTTGCTAACGGAGTCAGTTACATCGCGGTGATCGTCGGCTTGCTGATGATGCGGGTGTCAAGCCCGGCGCGCGCCATTGGGGCATCGCCGCTGGAGCACATGATGGAGGGCTTCCGTTTCGTCAACCGTACGGCGCCTATCCGCGCGTTGCTCTTATTGCTGGGAGTCGTCAGCCTGGTGGGAATGCCTTACGTGGTACTGATGCCGATTTTTGCGGATCAGATTCTGCATGGCGGCGCGCGCGCGCTGGGAATACTGATGGGCGCAACCGGAGTCGGCGCCCTTCTGGGAGCGCTCACGCTGGCGTTTCGCGAAGGCGTCAAAGGCCTGGGGCGATGGGTGGCATGGTGTTGCGCGGGATTCGGGCTCAGCCTGATTCTGTTTGCCGTCTCGCATAACTTCTGGCTGTCGGTGATTCTGCTGCTTCCCGTCGGCTACACGATGATGCTGCAAATGGCGTGCTCGAATACACTGATTCAGGTGATGGTGCCGGATGAGTTGCGCGGGCGCGTGATGGCGGTTTATTCGATGATGTTCATGGGCATGGCTCCCATTGGGGCGCTGCTCGGTGGTGCCATTGCCGATCGCCTGGGTGCGCCGTTAACAGTTGGGATCGGAGGTCTGGCATCGGTTGCGGGCGCTATTTGGTTCGCTATGCAACTTCCCAAGATACGCGTGGAGGCTCGACAACTGATCATCGCTCAGGCCGCTGGCGGGGGAGAACCTTCCGAGACGGCGACACAACCAATCGAAGACTAGGATTGCTGAACACCCGTTCGGCGTCACAAGGATCGGAGTGGCTCACTGCTCGGTCTCGCTTCTCACTTGAATCCTGCCTGATTGCCGTGATATATCGGCCTATATCTCACCACTTATGTTTCGCTCCTCATTTCGTCACGGGGCGAGTGAGCCTGAACCCCGTCCAACTCGGAGGACAAGATGAATTCACTTCGCAAGGTGATAGTGGCATCCAGTCTTTTCGTTGCTGTAATTACCGGAAGCTTGTTCGGCCAAGGTGGTGCTACCGGTGCCATCGGCGGAGTCGTGCAAGACGCAACCGGAGCAGTTATCGCCGGAGCGAAGGTTGCAGTCAAGAATGAAGCGACGGGCGAGGTTTTGCGACAGGTAACGACGGACGCAAGCGGCCTGTTCGTGGCGACGCTGTTGCCAGTAGGGACATATTCGGTCGAGGTGAGTGCGCCCGGTTTTCCAGTAACGTCGTTTCCCGGAGTTGTAGTGCGCATCACGGAAACCACGCGCATGACCGCGGTGCTGAAAGTTAACACGGTGAAGCAGGTGGTGGAAGTTGAGTCGCAAATCGAGCAGGTGAACACTTCCGATGCCACGACCGGGCAATCGCTGGGCGCGCAGACGATTACAGAACTGCCGCTGGCTACGCGAAACTTCCAGCAATTGCTGACGCTCTCCGCGGGTGCGTCCTCCGACCTGAACGGCGCGGCGCAGCTCGGCCGCGGCCAGGTTTATATGCACGTGAACGGGGGTCGCGAAGACAACAATAATTATCTGATTGACGGCATAACGGTGGCTGATTACGCGTTCGGCGAGTTGACCTACACGCCTCTGCCCAGTCCGGATGCGATCCAGGAATTCAAGGTCAGCACCAGCCTCTACGATGCAACCCAGGGACGCAACGGCGGAGGCAACATCAACGCCACGCTCAAAAGCGGAACCGCCAAATTTCATGGCGATCTGTGGGAGTACTTCCGCAACACGGATCTCGATGCCGACGATTATTTTCTCGGTAAAGTTGTTGTCAAGCAGAATATTTTCGGCGGCGATATCGGCGGACCGATCGGTCCGGCAGCGAAGCTGGGATATTTCTACTTCAATCTTCAGGGCACGCGGCAGCGCAGCGGCGATTCTCCGGGAACCTTCATTAATACCAGCATCCCCTATGTTTCTGCGGCTGACCGTGCCAGCCCGGCGGCTTTGGCGGCGGCGTGCGGAGTTTCGACGATCGATCCCGTTGCATTCAAGCTGATGAATGTAAAAAGCGACCAGTTTGGTCCGGGGGCGGGTGGATACCTGTTTCCTCTTCTTACGAATGTTCCTTCAGCCACGGCCTGCGGAACGATGGAGCCTTTTCTGATTACAGACCCGGGCAAATTTACGGACAACCAGTTCACCGCCAATTGGGACCGTGAATTCCGCGGCGGTGACGATCGTTTGTCCGAGCGATTCTTCTGGTCGAATTCCAGCACCTTTGAACCTTTCGGCGCCGATTCGTACGGCATCCAGACCGGCGGGCAGCCGGGCGTCAACAATCTGAATTTTCCTCTGGATATTCCTCTGCATAGCCGCTTCGGCAGTATTACCGAAACGCACGTGTTCAGCAATACGCTGATCAATGAATTCCGCTTCGGAGTGAATATCATCAGCGACAAACTGAACAACCAGCCGCCGGTTACCAATACGCAGGTGGGAATCAACCTTCCCACAGCGACGGGAGTGAACGGCCAGTCCGGCGACCCTAACATCTATCGCTTCCAATTCGATACGTTTGCGTTTGGCGCCTATCCCACGCAATTGCAATCCGCGCTTTCCGATAACTACACTTGGCTCGACACCATGAGCTGGACGCATGGTCCTCACCAGTTGCGCGTGGGCGGAGAAGCCGACCGCGTGGCCATGCGGCGAAGCCTGCCGATCGCCGACAACGGGCTGATATTTTTCGTTTCCGGCGCAACCGCCTATGGCTCCGACTTCCAGAGTTTTCTGGCCGGCGCTCCTCTGCTGGGCGAAGGCGGAGGCGGTCTGGGCAACCACGACTATCGGATCCCGAGTTACGCATGGTTCGCGCAGGACGATTACCAAGTCAGCAAAAGTCTGACCCTGAACCTGGGCGTTCGAAACGAGTTTGTGGGCGCGCCTTACGACACCCTCTGCCACACTGGCAACACCGATCCTTCGCTGGCAATCGCGACCGGCCAGCCCTATGTTTATCCCAAGTGCATCAGCAAATTCGGGCTCAGCGGCATTACCGGAACCTTGAATCCGGCCGGACTGGACAACGAGTATGCAACCGTGTGGGAGCCGCGCCTCGGGTTTGCTTACGATGTGCTGGGCCGGCATACGACCTCGGTTCGTGGCGGCTACGGCATCTACAGCGTTCGTGAAGATCTCGGAGCGGTCGACAATCTCGCAATTGTTCCTCCAACTTATCCATTCCTTGTAGGGTTCGATCCCGGAGCGGATAGCCTGACCAATCTTTTCGCGCATAGCGCTGCGTTTCCTAACGGTGTTCCCGCGCTCGGCGCGAATCCGACTCAGACGTATGTGCCGACCGCTGCAATTCTGGAAGGCGTAGGCAACCTCGGCCACGGCGGTGGGACGTGCCTTCTGGCGAATGGTTCCACAGGCGCGGGCGTGGACTGCGGTCCATCGTTCACGGGCAATGTGAACGGTTTAATTCAACTTGCTGTTCCATTACATTGGGTGGTTGGCACGACTCAGCAGTGGAATTTAACCGTGCAGCGCGAACTCGGCCGCGACTGGTTTATGGAATTAGGCTATGTTGGGACCAAGGGCACTCGTTTGCGTTCGACTTACGATCCTGATCAGGGCACGCTGGCCACACCACAGACTCCGGTCGTGGTTCCTGGGAAGGGATGTGTCAATCTGCAGGCACAGGGCTTGTCCTGCACGATTACGGACACGACTGTCGAGAATGCGTCGCTGCGAGCGCCGTATATCGGAATCGCGCCGGGGGATTTCGAGGAATTTGCTGCCAACTCCGATTCTCACTACAGCGCGCTACAGGCCACGCTGGCGCATCGCTTCGGCAGGGGATTGTATTACCAGAGCGCGTATACATGGTCGAAATCGATTGATGACGTTTCGACCGCTTCCGTGGCCTTTCTTACTCGGGTCAACAACCAGACCGACGCCGCGGCTTCGCGCGGGCTTTCCGATTTCGATCGGCGGCAGCGTTTCGTCACCAGCGCAGTTTACGAGCTCCCATTCTTTTCCAATTCGAACGGCTTCACAAAAGGTGCGCTCGGCGGATGGGAGGCCAGCGGAGTCATCATTCTGCAATCGGGCGCGCCATTCACGGTTTACGACCCGGCGGGAGGAACCGCTTACGCCTTGGCGAGTACGCCCTCTTCGACGGCAACCTTCGGAAGGGGGTTCAGTTGCGCAAACGCGCTCAGTTCGGGAAGTATGGCTTCGCGGCTTGCCAACTGGGTGAATCCCGCGGCTTATGTATCCGATCCGCTGGCTCCGACGCTTTCCAACGGCTCGCCGAGCGACGCAACCGTTTACGGCAACACACCGCGGAACTGCATCATCGGGCCGCCGCAGAAGAATGTTGACTTTACGCTCGACAAAGCATTTCGATTGGGAGAAGGGCAGAGTTTGCGATTCCGGGCGGATT
>JASHTD010000093.1 GCA_030040725.1 Candidatus Sulfotelmatobacter sp.
AGCGGCCTGAGTTCGCCAACGCTGGAGATGGAAGACCATCTCACCAGCCCGGGCAGCGCGGTGGGCACGGTCGCCTACATGTCGCCGGAGCAGGCGCGGGGAGAGACGCTGGATGCGCGCACGGATTTATTTTCCTTCGGCGTAGTGCTCTATGAAATGGCGACGGCGCGTCCGGCATTCTCCGGCGGAACGTCGGCGGTGATGTTCGATGCGATTCTGCATAAGGCGCCGGTGCCGCCAGTGCGCCTGAATCCCGAGGTGCCCCCGGAACTGGATCGCATCATTAATAAGGCCCTCGAAAAAGATCCCGAGCTACGCTACCAATCGGGCGCAGAATTGCGCGGCGATCTGAAGCGCTCGAAACGCGATTCGGGGTCCGGAAGATCGAGCACGGTTTTGCCGAGTGCGTTGGAACCATTAGCGGGCGCTACGGCGAGTGGCACGACGAGAATAGTTGTTCCAGCCGCAAAAACTACGCACAAAGCGTTCATCTCCATAGCGGCCGTCGTTGCCGTGATTGTTCTGGGTGTGCTGGCTGCATTTTATGTACGCAACTCATCCAGCGGCCCGGGAAAAGTGGTTCAGGTCAGCCATTGGAATAAGCCAATGAACGCAGCGGTACTCTCTCCCGACGGGCACACAGTGGCGTTCACCTCGCCGGTCGCAGGGTTCAACCAAGTGTTCGTGATGCTGTCTTCCGGGGGTGAGCCGCTGCAACTTACCAACGACTCCGTCGATAAGTTAGTCGAGAGTTTCTCGCCAGACGGCACTGAGATTTATTACACCAACGATTTCGCTGGACAAGAGAGTTTTGCTGTACCCACGCTCGGCGGCGCTGCCGCAGTCGTCGCCTCTGGATTCGACCTGGCGCTTTCTTCAGACGGAAACTTCTTCTACTTTGTGAAGGGCGGCCGCATTAATGCCGTTTTTCGTAAACCGAAAACCGGGGTGTCGGATGAATTGATTTTTCCGTCTCCTGAGGGTTCGAGCCCGGTCCGAATTCTGGCCTTTCCAGACGGCAAAGATCTGCTGATCGCGACTGGAAATGACACGGTACTGGGATCCTCAAGTTTGACTCTCTATCGCGTGAACGCAGCCACGCACGCCTCGCAGAAAATCGGCGACCTCTCCGGAAGCCCAACGGGTCTCGTCTGGAACGACCCAGGTAAAACCATTCTCTGCAGCCGGACCGTGAATGACATCACCAATATCTGGGAGTACCGCGTCGATGACGGCAGCTTGAGACAGGTCACTTCTGGCGCTGGGCCCGATCTCTCACCCATGCGTGCTCCCGCTGGCAACGGAATCTATTTCGTCAACGGAAGGCGATCCGGGTTCCTCACGGCATATCACCCGCAGACCAAGCAGTCGTTCGACTTGGTGAACGAAGAAGCGACTCAACCTGCCCTCTCGTGGGATGGCCGCCACATCATGTACATAACTCTTTCGGGTAATGCCCAACAGGGTGATCTCTGGGCCTCCGATATCGACGGCAGCAACCGCGTCAAAATCACCTCCGGAACGGAACTGCTCACGGTAACCTTTAATTCAGACGCTTCCAAGTTGGTGTTTGCGGCAACTGAGGGCGGCAAGCCGAAGATCTATAGTGTGAAGACCGATGGCACTGGACTCCGCCAAATCCCGTGGTCCGGGGTGTCCGGCGGCTATGGATCTGCCAGCGCCGACCCCAATTTTTTCTTTCTAGGTGGACAGGAATCCGATCTAGCCAAGGTGACGACATGGAAGGTTGCCACCGATGGATCCAGTGTGGAGAAATTAGTCGACAACTGCGGCGCCGTCTGGGATTCCTCATCGGATGGGAAGTATCTGCTTACGTCGCTGAATACGGGAGCACAAAGCTTCGGCATCAGTGCGTTCTCGCTGGCCGATCACAAATGTATTCCACTGCTGCCGGACCTGAAAACTCTGGTCGTCCATTTCTCCTCCGATAACAAATACATCCTTTATATAGGCGCTTCCCACGGAGAAACGACCATCTACCGCGTGCCGTGGCATGATGGAAACGTCACCGCTCCGGCGCAACCCGCCGTCACACTTCCCTTTGCCTTCCATCTGGGATACAGCGGAAATGCCTACGATTTTTCCAAAGACCTTTCGACCGTCGTCTATGCGCGCCCCAGCGGCGATGCCGACCTTTATCTTCTCAGCCGGAAATAAAACTCCGCAGGTGACTTGCCCTCACGGCGTAATCGCAATGACTCGCAACGGACTGCCGGAGCCGCCTACGATCTTCAACGGCGCGGCGATGACGATGGCCCCCGTCGCCGGAAGCTGATCCAGATTGCACAGGCTAGCCAAGCCGAACTTTCCGCTGCCGTGCATCAGGTAGTGGTTTGGGAATGGAGGATCGAAGGTGAACGCTTGGCCGGCGTCGGTGCCGACAGTCTCCACACCGACACCCAGCACGTCTCGCTCCTGCGCGAGCAGCGCTGAAGTTTCCCTGGCTAATCCGGGCGTGTGCGGGCCGTTTTCTTTAGCGTTGATGTACTCCTTGGGGCCTTTCCGCTTCGACCAGTCTGTTCGCAACAGAACCCACGCGCCCGCCGGAATGCGGCCGTGCTTTTCCTCCCATTGCCGGATGCGCTCTGGAGTCACCAGATAATTCGCATCACGCGCCGCCTCTGCGCTGATGTCAATCACGCAAGCCGGGCCTACAAATTTTTGCGGCGGGATGCGATCCACAGAGTTATCTGGGAGATCCTTTCCTGAGACCCAGTGCACAGGCGCATCAAAGTGAGTGCCGGTATGCTCGCCGGTTTCAAATCCGTTCCAGTACCAGGCGGGACCACGCTCGTCATAACGTGACAGCTCCCATAGCTTGAATGCGGGCGTGTTGTTGAACTGCGGCGGTAGCGGCAGCAAGGGCGTCTGCGGACTCAAAAGCTGTGTAAGATCGACCACACGCAGCCGGCCAGCAGCGAGTTCTTCCATCAATTGCGCGAGAAGCGGGGGCATTCGCACTCCTTATTTAGGACCCATTTCCAACCTGACCTTTGTAAGGGCTCGGCTTTCGCCGTGCGCTCACTGCCGCTTCAACGACTGGATATGCCGGCGGAACTGAAAGCGATTCTCCAACAAAGAAAGGTCGGTGACATAGCCGGATGGCCCCGTCGCTTCGACCTTGGCAACGATGGTGGTCAGTTGGCTTCCGGCTAACCCGTCTCTCACGGCAGCGTTAAAATCATCCACCGTTCGCACCGTCAGCGTTCTTTGAACTCCGGACGCGCGACCGATGCCTTCCAGATCCGTGCCTGTGCCGGTCGCAGTAGGAAAGCCTCCGACCGACAGCAAGCTTTCGTTGTCGAACACAACATGAACCAAATTCCTAGGCCGGTACCGCGCCATCGTGCTCAGAGTGCCCAGATTCATCAGGAGCGAACCGTCGCCATCTAGCACAATAATTTTTTGCTCGGGCAGCGACAACGCCAAACCCAACCCGGTCGAAGAGGCGAGTCCCATGGCGTGTTGAAGGTAAAAAAAATTCGGACGGTGACCGAGCGATTGCAATTCAGCTGCAGTTGCTCCCATGATCGTGACGACCAAGCAATTTTCCAGTTCGGAATAAATAGCACGGAGGCAATCGAGACGAAGCATCATTCCTCCCACATCAGGTCGCGCGTGAGCAGAAGTGCGACGGGTTGCAGGCTGCTTTCGGACAGGGCTTGCGCCTGCCGGATGCGCCTCTCGACGGTGTCGACTCGATCGAGAAACGAATAGGGAACACCCATTGCGCGTAATAGCGATTCGGTAACGTTGCCGCCTTGCGTCTGCCACGGATCGCGCTCACCGAAAGTCCCGCGGTAGCTGATGAGCATGAGCAGAGGAATTTTGTAGAGGTGCGCGAACGAAACGATACCATTAATTGACGCCAGGAAACCGTGGTTCTGCATCAGCATGGCAGACTTGACACCACCAAAGTGTGCGCCTGCCGAAATGCCGACTCCCTCCTCCTCTTTTGCCAGACGCACCAGAATCATTTCGGGATCATCATCGGCCATGCGAATGAGATGGACCAGCCAGGTCTCCGGCAGAGCCGACATCAACCGGATGTCGC
>JASHTD010000094.1 GCA_030040725.1 Candidatus Sulfotelmatobacter sp.
CTTCCGGCTTGAGGGTTATGACATCGTTTGGCATGCGAAGAAAGCGGCAGTGGCCCGCTCCGGCGAACTGGGCTATACCAGCGGTTCCTATGAAATGACTTTCCGTCCTCCGCGGGAAAACCTCTTTTTCGACAAAGGCAAATATCTGATGGTTTGGAAGAAACAAGCGGATGGCGCCTGGAAGGTGATCTTCGATATGTCGAACTCGGACCTGCCCTCCGATACTCGTCGCATATAATAGTTCAGTAGGCAGCTGGACCGGACGGTCGCCCCGCCCATTCTGGTGACTCCGCGATGACTGCAGGAGCTTGTCCCGAATGGCTTCTCGGACAATACGGATCACGAGAATGGGCGGGGAGGAAAGTCCGAACTCCACAGAGCGGTGTGCCGGATAACGTCCGGGAGGACGAGTTCAAGCTCGTTCGACGGAAAGTGCCACAGAAAACATACCGCCCCGCTCATTCTGCTGAGGCTTCGCATTTGGATGCTCCACGCTTTTTCATTTTCGAAGAGTGGGATTCCGAGGCCTGAACAGAATGGGCGGGGTAAGGGTGAAAAGGTGCGGTAAGAGCGCACCGCCACGACAGTAATGCCGTGGGCAGGGCAAACCCCACACGGAGCAAGACCAAATAGGGAGGAATCCCGCCCATGCTGGACGCCCCGCCGGTTTTCGAAGAAGCATTTTGACCATGAATGCTCTCTCCGAACCGGCAGGGTCTCGAGCATGGGCGGGAACGTGCCGGCTCGGTGCGTCAAACCTTCGGGTAGGTCGCTAGAGCCGCGCAGCGATGCGCGGCCCAGAGGAATGACCGTCCCACGGCAGAAATGCCGCGGACAGAATTCGGCTTACAGGTCCGGCTGCTGATTTTGCATTTCAGGTCCTTTGAGTTCGCTCAGGATTTCGGCGCGCTGCTCAGACGCCGCGTAGACGCCTCAACTTACTCCAGGATACGAACGAAACTCTGGCGAAGTTGCACTAGACCACGTCCAGTGGGTCTTAACTCCATTGTCCTTTTGGCCTCACCAGAATAGGACCTTTCGTTTTGGGAGATTTACCTCTGTGGAGCGACACGGAGGCGGCGCATGGGTTCTTCTCATAGTGACTAGTCCTGCGTCAGTACTCTTTCGGTATGTTCGGTGAACGCGACCATTGGAGGGGCTATGCAACGAGTATTGTCAGGCGGTTTCATCATGGCGCTCTTGCTGGGTGGTCTGAGCAGTATCGCCTTGGCGCAATCCCAGCCAGGAGAGCCGCTGGGCGATATAGCACGCGCGAACCGGGAGCAACAGCAGGCTCAGCAAGCCTCTGGGACAACGCCCAAGGTGATTACAAATCAGGATCTGCCGCCCGGCTCGACGCCCGTCCAGCAATCGAGCGCATCGGACTCGATGACCATGGTTTCCGGCGTGACGAGGTCAAATCCGTATGCAGATCAGCAACTGAGCAATCGACTGATGGCCGAGCAGCGTACAAGCGGGCAGTGGAAAACACGTATCCAGGAGCAGGAAACCCGGATCGCCGAGCTACAGGCGCGGGTCGATCATGCGAGTGCCATGGTTCATAACTCTGCGGGCGCCGGGCAGTATGGGAACCGGTATCAGGCGATGCAGCGTCTGTCTCTGATGCAGGAGAGACTGGAGCAGCAGAAACAAAGACTGGCAATGATGCAAGACGCAGCCCGGCGCTCGGGCGCAGATCAGTAACAAAACAGCTACGCATTTTCAGGCGACTTGCGGCAATTACGCTCACACCCTTGAGACATGACGATTCTCGGAATGTCCGGGATCGTTGTTGTCACAAACCGGCCATTACACACAAATCTGTTGATTTAGGGCCCTGGCGAACATTCTGTTTCCCAGGTGCGCAAAACGCAGAATTGGTGTATCATCAGCCGCTGTTGAAAAGCGGTAGCTCGAAGCAACGGGGTTGCTTTCGCGCATATCGCCTTGGACACCCCCTTCCATGCTAGCCCAGCCTTAGCGTATCCGGTCTGGTTAGTCTCGTCCGATTGAATCCCGAGGAGTTTCCTATGACCCAGAGATCCCAGATTCTTGCGTCAATGATGTTGACTGCCGTATTTCTCAGTTCTTCCGCTGCGCAGGTTGAATCGATCAAGGCCCGCTTTGTGGGCAGCCAACAAACCCAGGGAAAGCCTATTCTGCGTGACGCGGGTCAGCCCGCGGTCGTGGCGAACCCAACCTCACCGCCGATTGTCTTCAATCCGGCCGCGGTAGGCGTGTCATCGAGCTCCGCGCAAACGCTGGACGCAACCTTCGACGTCTCCGGTTACAGTGGGAGCTTCACGCCTACGGCAGCATTCCATTACGGCCACGATTACAAGCTCGGGACGATTACGTGTACCGGCGGGAGCGGCAGTGAAACCTGCACCGTTCCGGTGACATTCATTCCGACCTTGCCCGGCGCCCGCAAGGATGCGCTGCTGCTGATGGATGGGTCCACGGTTCTGGCGACAGTGCTGCTGGGTGGAACCGGGCAGTCAGGCATGGCACTGATCCAGCCCGGCGTGGTCACTAGCCCGCTTTCCGATGAGCCTTTTTACATCTATCAGTCTGTCGTCGATGAGAACGGTACTGTCTACTTTACCGTGGACAACGGTGATGCCGTGTACAGCTACACCAAGGCGGGAGTTCTGACCGAGCTGCCGCTGACCGGTGTGAGCAGCCCCCATGCCATCGACATCGATGGCGCAGGCACTTTGTACATCGCGGAAAACGCCTACAGCGAGGACATTATCACTTACAGCGCGGCAGGCGTGCAGGGTTCCATCAAGGTTTATCCGCCCCCGCCCTACGTTTTCTGCTCGAACTCGAACGGCGGGACACTGGAATATCTCTATTCCGTGGCCGTTGATCTGAGCGGGAATCTCTTCACTCTGGAGATCCTCTGCAATCAGATTTTTGAGCTGACACCGGAAGGAGCCTATGTGACGACAGCAATCGATCCTTCGATGACTCAACCTTCGGAGATCAGTGTCGACGCGTATGACAATGTGTACATCGGAGGGTATGACATCAATGTGCTCACTGCAGCCGGAGTCCAGACGCAGGTGAACACCACTGGCGCCAGTGACGGCGTCCCAGCCGACGCAGCATCGACCATTTACGCGACCAGGTATACGGGCGGCGGAGTTGCCGAACTGCCGGCGTCGAACTACTCAACGTCAATTGCGAATCTCGATCCCGCCGCGTCTCCTCTTGGAGACGGATTAGCTTCCAATGGCACCCTTTACGTCGGAAACTATGGAGACCTCGACATGGTCGACCGGTCCCAGGGTGTGATCGCGTTCGGCGAACAGAATGTCGGCGTGAAGAGCTCTGCCCAGGATGTGAGCATGTACAACGGAGGTAACGAGTCTCTGACCGTTTCGAACATCACGCTCAGCGGAACGTCCTTCGCGTTGGCGGCTGCCTCCTCTGATCCCTGCAAGAAGGGCAGCGTTCTTGCACCTGGTGCATTCTGCCAGGTTGCGGTTACGATGACCGCGCCGCACGCCGGCACATTCTCGGGAACTGTGACTTTCACCTCAAACTCCCTGAACACGACCGCGACGAAGCAGACCGTGGCGCTCACGGGCTTCGTGTATGGGCCGTACGTCACGGCATCTCCCGCTTCGGTTAGTTTCCCCCCGCAGCTCGTAAACACCACCAGCGCCACGAAGTCTGTGACACTTACCAACAACGGTGACCTGTACGCTGCGTTCATCGGCACGCCGACCTCCAGCAATTCTGCCTTCGCCGTCGGGATTGGCACCTGCACCAGCGAACTCGCAGTGGGATCGACCTGCACGCTGTCGGTTACGTTTACTCCGACTGCGCCGCAGTCATATACCGGCACCGTAACCGTTCCGATCGGCAGCAGTGGAGGCGGTTCATGGCCATCACTGACCTTTAACGTGAGTGGAAGTGGCACCTGGATGGAGCTCTCGCCCAAGAGCGAAAACTTTGGCAACGAAGTGGTGGGCACGACAAGCGCTCCAAAGAAGATTGAGTTGATCAACAAAGGCAGCACGGCGGTCAACATCACCAGCATTTCAATCACGGGCGCCGATGCTAGTGACTTTGCTGAAACCAACAACTGCGGCAGCGGCGTGGCTGGCGGAGGAAATTGCGTGATCAAGGTGACGTTCACACCCTCCACCACGGGAAAGCGAACGGCACAGGTCTCGGTGAGCGACAACAGCGGAGGGAGTCCGCAGACGGCAACGCTGGAGGGGAACGGCACACCTTAGGGCGGGATCTCGATCGCATTTTTGGTCCTGCTCATTAACGCTATTCCGGGAGCTTTGC
>JASHTD010000095.1 GCA_030040725.1 Candidatus Sulfotelmatobacter sp.
TCGGCATGCCGAAGATTGGGCTGGATTTGTCGGTGCGGGCGGCAGGGTTGGTCACATCGTTCGCGCCGATGACGAGCGCGACATCAGTCTGCGGGAGGTCGCCATTGATTTCGTCCATCTCGATCAGCTTTTCGTAAGGAATGTCGGCTTCGGCAAGCAGGACGTTCATGTGGCCGGGCATGCGTCCGGCAACAGGATGGATGGCGAAGCGTACATCAACACCCTTCTTGGTAAGGACGTCGTAAAGCTCGCGAACTTTATGCTGCGCCTGTGCAACGGCCATGCCGTATCCGGGGACAATCACAACTTTGTTGGCGGCTTCCAGAATCGCAGCGGCGTCCTCAGGCGTGGCGCTGCGCACCACTCGTTCTTCTTTCGCGCCAGCCGCTGAAGCCTGCACTTGCCCGAACGCCCCGAACATCACATTGGTGAAGGAGCGGTTCATGGCCTTGCACATGATCACGGAGAGAACGAAGCCGGAAGATCCGTCGAGGGCACCAGCCACAACGAGCACTTTGCTGTTCAGAACAAAACCAAGCAACGCGGCCGAAAAGCCCGCGTAGGAATTGAGGAGTGAGATGACGGTCGGCATGTCCGCGCCACCGATCGGGGTGACCAACAGCACACCAAAGATCAGCGCGACCACCACCATGATGGGAAACAGCATGACCTGCGCAGGATTGACCACCAGCGCGACCGCCAGCCCGAGAGCTCCGGCAAGCACCGAAAGGCTGACGACGTTCTGGCCGCGATAAACGATGGGCCGCTGCGGCAATATTTCCTGCAGCTTTCCCGCAGCGATCAGGCTGCCGGTAAAGGTGAGCGAGCCGATGATGACTTCCAGACCGATCTCGCCCATTTGAAAGCGGGTGACCGGAGCCGTGCCGACATAGTATTCGGCGATGCCGATGATCGCCGCCGAAAGCGCGCCAAAGGCGTGGCTCAAGGCGGTTCGTTGGGGCACAGCGGTCATCTGCACAAGGCCCAGCGGAACGCCGACTCCCGCGCCGATGATCAGGGTAATGATGATCCATTTGTATTGGACCAGTTCAGGATTGAAGAGCGTAACGATAACCGCGAGAGCGGCGCCGATCTCTCCAGCCAAAACTCCCCAGCGCGAGGTGGCCGGCGAACTCAGGAACTTGAGGGAAAGAATAAAGAGAACGACCGCGACGATGTAGGCGAAATCGAGATACTGCTGAAGCTCCACCGGGGTCATGATTGTTTCGACCTGCCGGACTTGAACATGCGCAGCATGCGGTCGGTTATCAGGAATCCGCCCACCATATTGCTGAATGACGCGGCCACCGCTATCGCACCAAGAATGGTGGTAAGACGCGTCTCATGCCGCCCAGCGATGATGATGGCAGCGACGACAACAATCGCATCGAGTGCATTGGTTAGCGCCATCAGCGGGGTATGAAGCAGTGGGGAAACGCGTTTGATCAATTCAAACCCGACGAAGCCCGCAAGGATGAAAACGTAAAGATTGGAAATAAAATCCGCCGGCACGTTTGCTCCTTTCTATTCTGCGTCGCCCGGTTTGCCGGGCGACCACGGCACAATACACTCCAATCACCGATTAGTGGCGACAAGAGCCGGTAGTTTGAAAAACTCCCGCACTCTCGCGTTCACAATTTCCCCACCCTGGGTCAGGAGAGTCTCGCGAATAATGTCATCGCTCTCCGGCGGGCGAACCTTGCCGTCCTTCACCAGATTGGTGAGAAACGACGTGAGATTTTTGGAATACATCTGGCTGGCGTGAAATGGCACCGTACTGGCCAGGTTGACCGGTCCAATAATTAAAACCCCGTTGACATCGACTGCCTTTCCTATCTGGGTAAGTTCGCAGTTGCCGCCGCGCTCCGCGGCGAGATCGACGATCACCGAGCCGGCGCCCATTTTCTTGACCATCTCACCCGTGACCAGAACCGGCGCCTTCTTCCCGGGTACCACCGCCGTCGTGATGACAATATCGGTTTCGGCAACGACGCGGGTGAGAAGTTCGCGCTGGCGCGCATAAAAACTTTCGTCCTGCGCAGTCCCATACCCGCGGGCATCCTGCGCATTCTGGGCCTCGATGGGTAGCTCAACGAAACGTCCGCCCAGGCTTTGCACCTGCTCCTTGGCGGCTGGACGCATGTCATAGGCCGAAGCCACCGCCCCCAATCGCCGCGCGGTCGAGATGGCCTGCAATCCGGCCACACCGACGCCAATAATTAAGACTCGCGCCGGAGTAATCGTGCCCGCCGCGGTGGTCATCATGGGAAAAAGTCGGATGGATTTTTCCGCAGCTACGATGACCGCTTTGTAGCCGGAAATGGTGGCCATGGACGAAAGCGCGTCCATGCTTTGTGCGCGCGTGGTGCGCGGCATGAGTTCGACAGCGAATGAAGTCGCGCCTGTGGCTGCGACTTCCTGAACAACGTCCACTGCTCCCAGCGGACGAAGAAAGCCAATCAGAATCTGACCGCGGCGAAGAAGCGGGAGGTCGGCTTTGCCGCTCATATCGTTCGCGCCATAGCAAAGCACCTGAACAATAATGTCGGCGGTGCTGAAAACTGCGGCACGATTGGGAAGAATCTTCGCGCCCTTCTCCGAATAGTGCGAGTCAGGATAGCCTGCTGGCTCACCAGCTCGTGACTCGATGACAACCTCCAATCCAGCTTTCGCGAGCAGAGGGATAACAGCGGGAACGAGCGCAACCCGGCGCTCGCCCGGATAGCTTTCTATCGGAACTCCAACGATCACGCAGTTTTCCTTTCCGAGGAGAGAAAAGTTGCAGGCGAGACTGACCTGTTACCAGCGACAGTGAATGCTACAGGATTGTTTGCAGAATCCACGGTGATCATCGTCACAAATATATCGAAATCAACAGGCATGCGGATTCAAAACAGTACCAGAAACCTGCGTTTGGTGAAAGCAAATCGGCAGGCAAGCAGTTTCTAATTTACCTATTTGTCATTTTCAATCCATTTGTCATCCTGGCTGAAGCGAGGGATCTCGGTCTTGTAGGCGGCAAGAATTGTATTGCTAGCTCCGCTCGGAAAGAGAAGGTAGCTATCTCGAATGCGGCAATTCGGTGGGCAAGCTCCGAGTTTTCAAATGAAGCCAAGCAGTCCGGTTACGCGGCTCGCGCGGCAGCCATGGCCTCATACTCTTTCTCGGATTCTCGCGGCATCAACACCCACATGGTATAGATGCCGAGCGCAGTGCCGAATGGAATGCTGGTAAACAACGCTATGAAGGCTAGGATCAGAACGAGTGTGCGCGCCCAGGTTTCTGGTTGCATCAGCCCGAACCCGGCAGCCAGTCCGATAGCCGCTTTGGCAAGAATGAAAACCCCAAGGACTCCCAGTAAGGGATGCAGGAATGTCGGCGCATTCACTCTGCCGTGCACGAACAGGGTATTAGCGATGATGATCAGCACGATGCCGCCGACCGCATTCAGGGCCGAGAAGGCAAGCCACAAGATGGCAACCAGGTTCAAGTGCTCCTGTACTCGCCCTCGCCGCGTCGGCATGGCCATCACTGAACCGCCCAGCTGCTTGCCGCATCGGCTACAGAATGCCTGATCCGGTTGAACCTGAGTTCCGCACTTGTCGCAGTACATGTCGCCCTCCGAGCAATGCTAACCCAAACACTTAGCGCCTCACTCGCCATTCATCAATACGGAGTGCGCGTAGCAAAGTTCCGCGCAAGGTCGCAGTCACTCTGCCATGGATGAACGAGAAAGCCTAGCGAATCAGGATGATGTTTCGCGGTAAACGAAAAGGCCACCCGGCAACAGGGCAGCCTCTTCTTCAAGGGAGAATAGTTCCAACGGAGGCAAAGAGAAATTCCGTCAAAACTTTTCTGGAGAAAATCTTATGAGCCGAAAAAGCAGGGTGTCAAGGAATTTTTCGTAAATAAATCTCTTTGGTTTCAACAACTTAAGTATTTGGTCAACATCCGGCGAAACTGTTTCAAATTGAGACAAACGGCTCAAGCGAAGGCCGCAAACCCGTTGTTCTTAGGTAGTTATGCCGGTTTCAGGGTCTCTCAATCGCGGCGCTCCCGCTCTTTGACCCGGACGGAAGAATGTTCGGACAGATCGAGGCAAATGAATTCGATTTCCTCCGCTCGGCCCGGAAAATAATGGCGTAGGAGAACGCGAAGTCCACCGAAGGCAAGGCCCGCCGCCAGTGAAATCGCCCCGATGATAATGCAGAGCAGGATGATATTCACCAGCAGGTTCGCGATGTTGTTCTTCTTATCGAAATAGGTGTTTTCGTTCCAGGTCACGCTGGCTTCGTAATGCACCGCCCCAAGCAGGGTCTGCGCGTCGTTATCGGAGAGCGGTCCCGCAACAATGGCCACAATGGGTCCGGTGCGTTTGTCAAAGAATGGGCCGACTTTTTCGACGGCGGTAACTCCCGGTTGGGGCTCCGCTGCGTGATACGCAGCATCAATGCCGCGCAAGTGCGCGATAGCAAGCGCCGGCGTCGGGTACTCGATCAACATCAACGTGCCGGCTCCGCTTGGCGAGGAGTACTGTCCGAGCACAACTTCAGGGTTGGAACTGAAGTCCACCAAACCGGCAGGAAGGGGAGAACCGATAGCATCTAGAGCGAGCGGGCCCTCGGCATATTTTTCCGTGTTCGTCTGATAGCCGTGGTGAGGCATAAAAGCCAGGATTGGAGGAAGTTCGCCCGCATTGCCGGTTGGCATGGGAATCCTGCCCGCCAGTTCGCGAAGGCTGGCGGCTGACATCGCCGTCATCTGGCTGAAAACCGCGTCCAGCACGACATCGCCGCGATAAAACAGGACACGCCGACCGAGAGAAGATCCCTGATCGCCGATCTCTTCGCGCACCATGTCGGGCTGAAGATAGAAAGTATATGCGCCGAAGGCGCCACTGGCGTCGGCAAAACGAGCGGCGCGAACTGTGAGCGTGCGCCCGTCATCGCTCGAATACTTGGCTGATTCGACGTCGGTGAAGCCGTACTCTTTGAGCAAGGCCGCATTCGCTGGATCGGCCACGGAAGCGTCTTTGCTGGTCTGCGGCGTGCCTTGAATCTGCCATGCCGCGAACTGCGTGGGAAGAATTGGCGGAGCAGGAGCGGATTGTGGAGTCGCGGCGAAACCCACACTAATGCCGAACGCTAGAGAAGCCCACACGATTGCAAGATTTGGAAAAATCGATCTGCCGCGCATCTTTCTTAATTAGACCACAGCAGAGCCGGAAAAGTTTCCGGGACGCCCATTGGGAAGACCGCAGGCCGAAAATTTTGTTGGAGGATTCCGTGACTACTGCCCGGCGTCTTTGTCTATCTTGCTGGCAACCTTTACGCCGCTCAGGCCGTTGGCGTATTTGGCGATACCGCGGTAGAGCGATTCGGCAATGCGCTCGCGATATTCGCCCGTGAAGAGGCGGCGCTCGTCCGTGGGATTGCTGACGAAGGAAATCTCAGCAAGGATCGAGGGCATGTTCGCGCCGATCAGCACGATGAAGGGGGCTTTTTTTACCCCGCGATCGCGGATCGCCGGACTCTTGGCCGCAAGCCCGGAATGAAGGGATTGCTGAACATCCCAGGCAAACTCGCGCGATTCCTCGATCTTGTCCTTCAGGGCGATCTTCTTGACCAGATCCTGCAGTTCGTAAATCGAGGTCTCGGAAACTGCGTTCTCGCGCGCCGCCACTTCGAGCGCGTCCGGGGAGGATGTGAAATTCAGATAATAGGTCTCGACCCCGCGTGCGGCCGGGTCGTGGCTCGAATTGGCGTGAATGGAAATGAACAGGTCGGCGCGCGCCTGGTTTGCGATGGCGGTGCGGGTTTCCAGTGGGATAAATGTGTCGTCTTTGCGCGTGTAAACCACTTCTGAGCCAAGCCGTGCTTCGAGTAATTTCCCCAGACGTCGGCCGACGTCAAGAACCAGATCCTTCTCTTCGAGGCCATCGGGACCGATGGTTCCGGTGTCGTGGCCTCCATGCCCGGGATCGATCACGATCTTGCCGATCTTTAGGCCAAGCGCGCGGATCAAAGAACGGTCGCCACTCTCCGTGGGCTTGGCCTCACGCACAGAAAATTCCGAGGCTGCAGCATTGGAAGTGAGTTTCCGCGAATAAGGTTTGTGGGGTGAGGCGATTCGGTCGCTTCCGTTTGTTTCGGATAACGCTGAAGCACTCGCCGAATTGCTCTTCAAGCCGCCGGACTCGAGCTCGCTGGAATCGGCCGATTGCAATCGCCGCACGGTGTGCTTCGCCAATCGAACTGGTGAGCCTTCAGCCGCGTCATCATCATCGTCGTCGGCCTCGACAACTCTCTTGACGATTCCGTTGTGCGGCGGAGGGGTGATCGTCGTCGCCGGCATCGAAGCCGTTGCAGTTTGGACCGATCCGTCGCTCCTCGAATTGCGGCTTTCTGTAATGTCTGCGGGTGCGATTGAATTGGTTACGGCTGCGCCTGCTTTGTCACTGATTTCGTCTTTGTCGTCTAAGTCTTTTTCTACTGACCGGGCGGTGCTGTCGGCAAGAACGTCGACAACTTTCTTTCCTAGCTTGCCTTGCTCGCCTTTGCCGTGAATATCGATGATCAGGCGCGAAGGATTCGGCAGAAGAAAGGCGTCGTAATCGGAGAGGTTATCGACTTCCAGCACAATGCGGGTGCGGCGCGGCGCAAACTGCGCGACCCGGACCTTTTTGAGGAAGCCGTCATCCACATCGAAACTCTTGCCCACCAGGGTCGAGGCGAGCCGCGTGTCGCGGAGATCGAAATAAATGCGCGCCGGATGAGAGATGCGCTGCGAAGTAAACTGCACGTTGCTTTCGAGATCGATGGCCACACGCGTGTAGTCGGGAGTCGACCAGTGGCGAATGCCGGTCACACGAGGGAGGTGTCCGGGGCGAATTTGAGGAGATTCGTCTTTCGCCGATTCTGCGGCCGGCGCCGAAGCATCTTCGGCTGGAGTTCGATTGTCATTCTCTGCCTCTGCATCTCTCGCCGACTCGCCGCTCGCTTTGTCGCTTTCCGTGACTTCGGTTGCGCCCTTGTTTTTCTCCGAAGCTCTGTCTGCCGCGGTTTTCTGGCTGCCGGAAGCTCTTGCCGCCGGACGTTCAAGTGCAGCGATGGCTTGCCGGGCATCATCAGCCAAGCGGTTGCGAGGATAGTGGCGGAGGAATTCCCGAAAAGCCGCGCTGGCGGATTGCGGGTCGTTTAAGTCATCCTGATAAATTTCGCCGATGGTAAATAACGCCTCAAAGCGATATTTACTGCCCGGGTATTCGCGGCGAAGAAATTTGTATTGCTCGATCGCTTCGTGGAGAATTTTGTCATCGTCGAAGCGGCGGCCCATTTCGACCAAGGTTTCCGCGACCGCGACCACGCTGGGGTCGGCCTTCGAAGAAGAGGGTGCGCCGTTATACACCAGTCGGTAGCCGTTCAAAACGCGCTGATAATCGTGGCGGGTGCGTTCAGCAGGAGGACGTCCGTTCAGCGCTTCGCGCATGCGCTCGGCGCTGGCAAAGCGCTCACGCGCCCAGGAATCGGAATGTCGCGCGCGCGCGTGAGCGGGCGGCGTCGCGATTGCGCCGAAAACGGCGAATGCGAGGAACGCCGACCACAGACCACGCTGGCGCAATAATCTCTTCAATGGAACCAGCCCGTGCGTTCTTTCCAGTTTTTAGAAGGCAATTGCCTGGGTGCCAGAGAGAAAAAGTTAAACGGACAACTTATTCTGTGTTGCTCATGTAAAGCACGCCCCGCGCGTCCCGTTGGACGATCACGGGATCGTGCGAAGCGCCGGAGTTGAAATCGGAGCCGCCGTAGTACAGATTTGTGATGCGGCGAACGTAGTTCTGGGTTTCCGCGTAACGCGGAACGCCTGCGCTGCGGGCGACCGCGCCGGCGCCGGCGTTATATGCGGCCAGGGTCAATTTGATATCCCCGCCATAGCTTTCGAGCAACTGTTTCAGGTGGCGCACGCCGGCATCCACGTTCTGCTCGGGATCAAAAGGATTTTTCACGTTCAACTGACGCGCGGTTGAGGGCATCAACTGCATCAGCCCCATAGCTCCTTTGCGCGAGACCGCGTTCGGATTAAAGTTCGATTCCACCTTCACGACCGCCCGCACCAGGTTCGGGTCAACGTTATGCCTGGCCGCAGCCGCTTCGATAGCGGTGTCGATATCCGCAGGACTGGCCGATGCATCGGTGCCTCGAAAGTTGGCGGCGACGATTTTGGCATTAGCGGACTTGGCCGACTCCCGGCCAAGATATTGGTTGACCTCGGCTGCCGCCGACCGCGCGGCTTTCATCACTGCCGCGTTGGGCGGAGGCACAGCTTTCCACCGATTCTCTTTCGAACTCCAGTACATCAGGTTGCGATGCGGCGCGGTTTCTTCGGTATGGCGAACCGGCTTTTGCGGCTCAAAATCATTGACGTAGACCGTCCGGCCATGGTCGTCGGTCGCCTTAATCTGAGAGGAACCGTCGCCATCCTCGGCGGCACAAGGCTTCGGCAGGAGAGAAAGCGAGGTCGCGGCAAGAGTGCTAGCCATCAGGACGATTTGCAGGCGCTTTCGCATTGCCGGGTTTTGCCTTTCAGCCGGGGGCAA
The DNA here is from genome assembly GCA_030040725.1 of Candidatus Sulfotelmatobacter sp. Classification (GTDB taxonomy): domain Bacteria; phylum Acidobacteriota; class Terriglobia; order Terriglobales; family Acidobacteriaceae; genus Sulfotelmatobacter. The sequence continues at coordinate 8,597 of JASHTD010000095.1, forward strand.
ACCTCACCCTCAGCCCTTGCTACCCGGAACCTGAC
>JASHTD010000096.1 GCA_030040725.1 Candidatus Sulfotelmatobacter sp.
AATCGAAGAAAAGAAGCAATCCACTCCGAACGCCGGGTTTCAAGTTTTCAACTCGCTCGATGACTGTCTACGCGCACCGCATGATTGGATACTTCACGGTTCTCGATCTCAGGCAAGCCTTCCGGAGACTGTCCCGGGATGGTGATACGAAAAATGGTTCGACCGTCCGAAGTCCGCTCCATCGCAACCTGCCCGCCGTGATCCTGCACAATTTTCTGCACTACCGTAAGTCCCAGCCCTGTGCCGTTTTCCTTGCCAAAACTCACAAAGGGATGAAAAAGCCTGTCGCGAATTTCATCTGCGATGCCCGGGCCATTGTCGCAAACGGAGATGCTTACAAATGAATCGATTCGCTCGATGCCGACTTGAACCCTGCCTTGGCTACCTGGCGCGGCCTCACAAGCGTTCAGCAGCAGATTGCAGAGAGCGCGCTCCAGTTTTCGGGAGTCAAACCACGCCATATTCGGTCCATCGCTAATAATCTCGATCCGCGTGCCCTGATGCCGTGGATGCAGACGCACCGCCTGCGTAGCCCGCTGCACGGTTTCTTCTACGTTGCAATATGCCGGATTGAGCGATTCCCGCGTGCGTGCGAACTCCAGCAGGGAATCGATCAGATCGGTCATCTGATTCACGCCGGTTCGAACCTCCTGGTACAGCTCTTCCCGTTGGCTGGAGGTGAGTCGGCCGTCGCACAGGAACTCGGAGTTCGCGACCACGGCAGCCAGCGAATGACGCAGGTCGTGGGAAATCGAACTCGCCATACGCCCAATTGTGGCCAATTGTTCAGACTCCAGCAGCGCCTCCTGGGTTTTGCGTAGACTCGCCCGCATCCGGTCGAAGGCGGAAGTCAGCTCCGCGACTTCATCGCTCCCACGAGGATCGAGTGGGTGAGCAAAATCTCCGCGCTCCAGCGCGCGCACGCCCTCGACCAGCGTGGCCAGGGGACGAGTGAACGTGTACGAAATGAAAAACACCAGACCGCTGCCGATCAAAACCGCAGTGAATCCCAGCAACAGGAGCAGGCGATTTAAATTGCCCAGAAACTTTGTGGCCTGATCGTACGATCCAAGTACGATCAGATGAACCGGAGTCTCCTGCTGGCCGGAAAGGTCGAGTGACGTCGCCACAAAGTGTTCCGTGCCGACTTCAACATTATGCGTGGCCGCTTGTGATCCCATCGCCAAAGCGCTAATTGCGGGATCTTGGGCCTGGGTTGAAGTCAAGGTGGTGGCAACAATTTCGTTTCCGTAGGAAAAAACAACCTGGCTGGCCGCAACCTTGCTGATTTCGCGCGCCAATCGGTTATCGATTTCATAGCCGATCACTAGAAATCCCAGCAGCGATCCCTCTGTCCGGGGACCGAAATAGATCGGCTGAACAAAAGCTTGATAGAGATGGTGAGCGCCGAACCACCAGTGGCTGGAATCCTCTTCATGCACGGATCGCTCGAAGTATTGCTGGGCAGCTTCGCGAGTGAAGCCCGGCGACTTTGCGTGCAGCGCCACAATTCGGCCGCTGCGGTCCGCCAGCACCAGAAGATCGCTGCCGGTCAACGGCCAGACGTCCCGGGAAGCGTCCTGGATCGTGGCCGGATCGGCAGCGGTCATAATCGACCGTGTAATCGGCAAGTCGGCGACCAATTCTGCTGCATGCGTCAGCGTAATCTCCCGGTCCCGCTGAAAATTCTGAAATGTCGTGACCGAATTCCGCAGATCTTGGGCGATCTCTTCCCGAACGTGATTCTGCACGCTATGCCGCACCACCAGCAGACTCAAAGCGGTGAGACCGAAGGTGATCAATACCATCGAGAGCAAGAACCGCGTTCGCAGGCGCGTTCTTGGCAACAAGGCGCTCCCGAAATGTGGGAAAACTGGTTTGGACACGGATTCGGATGAGGAAGGCACGGGACCTCAGGGGACAAACTTATATCCCATTCCATGCACGGTGCGAAAGTGGACTGGGCTGGCAGGGTCGCGTTCTAATTTTTGGCGAAGCTTCAGGATGTGGTTATCCACCGTCCGCGTGGAGGGATAATTTTGATAGCCCCAAACCTCGTTCAGCAGTTCGTCGCGGCTTATGACCCGATCCGCATTCTGCACCAGAAACTGCAAGGTCTTGAATTCCTGGGCGGTGAGTACCACGATTTTTCCTTCGCGCTGCACTTCCATCTTTCTGAGATCGACGACGATGCCATCGAAAGTCAGGCGGCTTACATTTGCCGTTCTCGAGGCATGCCGCAACGCTGCGCGTACCCGCGCGAGCAGCTCTCTGGGACTGAAAGGTTTGGTTACATAATCGTCCGCGCCTAGCTCAAGCAACAGCACCTTGTCAGACACGTCACTGGTGGCGCTGAGAACAACGATCGGCGTGGCCGGCGCCTGTGCCTTGATCTCTTTGCACACATCCCCGCCAGAGAGCTTCGGGAGGCGAAGATCGAGAATAACCACGGCCGGCGGCGCCGCGCGAAAGCTTTCGAGCGCGGCCTGGCCATTGTTTTGAACCTCCACCAGGAAGCCTTCCGCCTCGAATAGCCGCCGCAGCGCTTTCTGAACTGCTGGATCGTCTTCTACAACCAGAATTTTTCCTGACGGCAAGGTTGGCGTAACGGCATCGGATAATCTCACGGTGGTGATTGGATTAGGCATTTGACCCATAAGACTGCCCTCGCTGATTCAGCCGATGCGCGATCCCCTTGTGTACCACTGGATCTGCTTGCCACCAGCCCATTGCAATCTCCGAAGCTTATCAACGTTTCCAGCTATTTGCAGCGTTTTCACGCCAGGTTTGACAAATTTTTTACAACTGCCTGGGTGGGTAATAAGGCTCCAGGCATGCAACTTGCACTCACGGAGACAGCCATGGCGCCATTTACAGGGTGAGGTGGGCGACGGCTTCCCCGCATCAGCAACATTAAAGTCTTCTCGCGTTCCCGCCGATGAAATCCGGTATCTGCATTTCTCGAGTCGAAGTGTAACGTTTTTCAGTCGCCAGAGCTCGAGGTTGAGGAAATATGGCGGATTCTGGCCACAGCGATAGAACGCTTTCGGAGCGTTTGAAGGCAACAACAGACGAGCTGCAGGCATTGGAAAAATTGGTTCTCTCGGGGGATTGCGCTCCGCGAGTGCTGGCTGAGTTCCGGAACGCGGTCGACAGCATTCGCCAAACCGCATGGGCCGTCCAACAGTGGAGCGAACTGCGGCAGCAACGTCGAGATCCATATACGATTCTTGGAACGTTATCGGCGGAGCGGGTGCGCCGGGCAACCCAAATCGCAGAGGACCTGACGGTGGATCTCGAGTCGCTCGAACTGGGGCTGGAAACCGAGGGGTTGGAGAATCTTTTCAAGGCGGTTAGGCGGCTCTACGAACGCATGGATCCGCTATTCAGGAAAAGCCTAGTCTAACCGGAAGAAATCACGCACGATTGCAAGAGCAGAGCCTTGTCGGTCGCCGGGAGAACAGGACGCGCGGTGACAACGAGAAACGGACTCACCACTGTTACGTGAGTTTCTTGAGCGATCCTGCCCAAGTTGTGTAGAGTCAAAGCATCTCTTCCATAATTCCTAACTCGTTTAGCAGGCCGCGCTTTCTTCCGGCTCCGGCGAGAGCGCGACCGAGCGCTGCTACCGGACTTCTGCGTGTAATTGGTGGCCTTCTTTTTCTGACGGCAGTGACGGTCGTTGCGATCGCCGAACCAAAAGATACGGCGTCCCCGGTGCGTCTGCAGGCGGTGGATGCAGTGATCGAGCACGCCATTCAGGAAAACAACATTCCTGGTGCGGCTCTGGTTGTGGGCCACGATGGCCGTGTAATTTATCGCAAAGCGTACGGCGAGCGTGCGCTCGAACCCCGGCGCGAGACCATGACGCTAAACACCATTTTTGACCTGGCGTCGCTGACCAAAGTGATTGTCACCACGACATCGGTCATGCAGTTGGTGGAAGAAGGAAAGATTCGGCTGAATGATCCGGTTGCGAAATATCTTCCTGAGTTTGCGCAGAACGGGAAACAAGACATCACCCTGCGGCAATTGCTCACCCATTTTTCCGGACTCGATCCTGACCTGGATTTGAAGACGCCGTGGGAAGGCAAGGAGACGGCATATCGCATGGCGTTTGCCGAAACGCCACAGGATGCTCCGGGTTCGAAGTTTACTTACAGCGACATTAACTTCATTGTTCTGGGTGCGCTGGTCGAGAAGGTTTCAGGCGAAACGCTGAATGAATACGCCGAGCAGCACATCTTTGCGCCGCTGAAGATGACGCACACGCGATATCTACCTCCGGCGGCTTGGCTGCCGAAAATTGCGCCCACGCAGTATGACGAGAACGAGCATATGCTGCGCGGTGTGGTGCACGATCCTACGGCGCGGCGGATGGGCGGCGTGGCGGGACATGCCGGATTGTTTTCGACAGCCGACGACCTGGCAAAGTTCGCGCAAGCTCTGCTCGATGGCGGAGATGGAGTTCTTTCCAGGCTGTCGGTCGAGAAGATGACTTCGCCGGAACAGCCGCCGCTGGCGCCGGTTCTGCGAGGGTTTGGGTGGGACATCGATTCTCCCTACTCCACCAACCGGGGCAGTCTGCTGCCGGTTGGAAGCTACGGTCACACAGGATTTACCGGGACTTCGCTGTGGATCGACCCCACCACCAAGACCTACATTGTTCTGTTGACCAATGCCGTGCATCCGCGCGGGCAGGGAACTGCAATTGCGCTGCGCACGGAGGTAGCCACGGCGACTGCGGCTTCACTGCGGCTCACCGCTGGCGAAGAGGAGTCTCTGCGATGGCAAAGCATTACGGGGTACAACGAGGCCCAGAGTGCCGAGCGGCGCATGAGCGCGCGCAACGGCAGCGTGAAAACCGGAATCGACGTATTGGAGGAGCATGCGTTTGACGCATTGCAGACTGCCGGACGCAAAACGCGCATCGGCTTGCTGACCAATCAGACCGGCCTCGATGCGCAGGGACGCCGGACGATCGACGTGCTGGCTCAGGCTCCCGGAATTTCGCTGGATGCGATCTTCAGTCCCGAGCACGGAGTCACGGGAACGCTTGATACCACGCACGTGAGCGACACCAAAGACGCGGCGACGGGGATTACGGTATATAGCGTCTACGGAGGCACCGACGCGGCGCGGCGGCCATCAATCGATGTGTTGAAGCAACTGGATGCGGTCGTGATCGACATTCAGGATGCGGGCGCTCGCTTTTACACGTATGAAACGACGATGGGATATTTTCTCGAAGCTGCGGCGCAAGCCGGCATCGAAGTGATTGTGCTCGACCGACCTGATCCGGTTACGGGATCGTTTGTGCAGGGACCGGTTTCAGACATCGGACAAGAAAGCTTTACCGATTACTGGAGCGTTCCGGTGCGCCATGGAATGACAATGGGCGAGCTGGCAAGAATGTTCAACGCCGAGCGCAACATCAACGCGAAGCTTACGGTTGTTTCGATGGAGGGATGGGAGCGGGGAGACTGGTTTGATTCCACCGGGCTCGAATGGGTGAACCCGTCGCCGAACTTGCGCGACGTAACGGAAGAGGCACTCTATCCCGGTGTGGCGCTAGTTGAGGGAACAAATGTTTCCGTGGGCCGTGGCACCGATACGCCGTTTGAACTGCTGGGCGCTCCGTGGGCGAAAGGCCGCGAACTGGCTGAGTATCTGAACGCGCGCGGCATGTTTGGTGTGCGCTTTGTGCCGACTAGCTTCACCCCTTCTGCCGCCATTTACTCGGGCGAGAAGTGCGAAGGCGTGAATATCGTTCTGACGGACCGGAATTCGCTGGACGCTCCGGAGCTGGGAATCGAACTTGCCGCCGCGCTGAAAAAATTGTATCCAGCAGATTACAAGATCGAACGCATGCCGGAGTTGCTGGCGAATCAGGCAGCCTATGACGGGCTGATGGCCGGCGTGGATCCGCGGCGCATCGCGCAGGATTGGCAGGAGGGTCTCGAGAAATTCGAAGCCATCCGGGAAAAATATCTGCTCTACAAGTAGAGTCGCGAGAGCCCGGCGTAACAGAAAATCAGTTGTCGGTTGTGATCTGCTCTCCGCGTTTCAATGTGCGGTCAAAGAAATCGGCCGTCGCTCCATACGTGCGAATCCAGTCTTTCCACCGCAAGAATCCATGAATCTCATCGGGCAGAACTATCTGCTCGAATCCTACATGCTGCTTTCGCAATCGCTGCACCAAGTCAACCGTCTGGTCGAAAGGAACATTCCGGTCATCATCGCCGTGGATCAACAGGACCGGCGATTTCCACGTGCTCACGTACGCGTCAGGCGAAGATTCCCAAGCCAGCTTGACGGCGGCATCGGCATCCGGAGGCTTCAGCGAGAGAGTGCCGAAGAAGGGTTCCTGCGTGAGAAAAACGCTCCAGTCATGGACCCCATGAAAATCGACTCCCGCCTTGAAAATATCTGAGTTGCGCGCCAGGCCCATGGCGGTGAGAAAACCTCCATAGGAACCGCCCCATAATCCAATTTCCTCGCTATCGACTTGCGGGAGCGATTGCAAATAATGCGCTGCGGCCACTACGTCTTTATATTCTGCCGCTCCACGCCAGATGGTATTTGGTGCCTCCCGAAACGCGCGCCCGTACATAACGCCGAGACGATAATTCACCGAGAGCACAACATATCCGCGGCTCGCCAGATACTCATTTTCGGCATAGGCGTTGTGGTAGTAATCCATGTAATGAAAACCAAGCATCATCTGGCGCACAGGCCCGCCGTGCATGAACACCAGCCCCGGGATTTTTCCGGTCGCGTTGCGGGGAAGAAAAAGCTGGCCATGCAGTGTGAGGCCATCTTCACTCTTAAAGATCACTTGTCTTGGCGTCACGAGCGAGTTGGTAGGAAAGTCGCCGGGCAGAGCTTGGCTCGCGATCATCTCGCGTCCGCTCGACGTCGCTAAATATGGCATGGCCGGCGAGGTTGCAGTTGAGCCGAGACAGACGATGCTGCTGCCTTCACTCGTTTGCACCGGCGACCACTCGATGCTCTCGCCGTGAGTCAGAGCCTGCGGCGTTCCTCCGGCAACCGAAACGCGCCACAAGTGGCGACGGTCGACATCGTCCTGATTCGATGAATAGATGACCGACAATTTATCTGCGCTCAGCGTTACATCTTCCACGTCGAAGTCGCCGGGCGTGAGCAAGACGGGCGAGCCTCCAGCGATGACGATCGAATAGAGATGATTGCGGCCATCCTGCTCTGAGGCGAAAACAATTCTTCCATCGGCAGCAAAGTTGAGCGAAGCATCTTCCGTGAGTTCTGGCAAAGAATCGTCGGGCCTGTTGCCGCTGCGCCAAAGAGGACGCCCGGAACCCGTTGCTGCGTCGGCGATCCACAATGACCACGGCTTGGGCCGAACCGGAATCAGCGGCAGCTTGTTCTCATCTCCTGTGGTGCGCACAAAAACAATCGACTTGCCGTCCGGCGACCAGCGCGGCATGGAATCCTTATCGACGCTGGGTGCGAGGTAGCGAATGAAGTCGCCATCGAAGTCATAAATCGCGATCAGGCCGTGAGCTTCTCTCTGGCTGACGAAAGCGATGTGCCTGCCATCGGGCGACCACTTCGCCTGCTCCGCTGTTCCTCGCACCGCAGCAAGCTCTTTTGCCTGCTTCTTGCCATCCACGCTGGCCAGCCACAGCTTTTTCTTTGCCGACCAGATTGCCCATTTGCCGTCCGGGGAAATCTGAATGTCTTCGCAACCTTCTTCGGCGCAACCCATATCGCCTAGAAGCTGCGGCGACGCCTTTTTCGCGTCGACCTCCATCGAAAAGACCTGCTGTTTCGCTCCTTTCGTCCAACTCGATGGATTCGCGCTCTCCTGGGCGTCATTCACCTCGGTGCCCAGCGCATAGACCACAGTCTTGCCATCCGGTGTAATACGCAGGCTGGCGATTGGCTGGCCATCGTCTTCGCGGTACTGCGTCACCTGGCGCGCGGTGTGAACGAAGTCAGGGCCGTCGGCAACCCATGCGTTGCGGACTCCTTTGGCGTCGAAAACCCAGGCAACGCGGCTGGAGTGTGTCGACGAAACCAGTCCGCTGGGAAAAGGCGAACTCATGATCTGCGCGAGGGTGAACGAGCCTTGCGCCAATGCGGAGAACGAACAGCTCAAAAGAAAGAGAAAAAGCGGGCAAAGCTTGATGCGAGCGGAAAACTTGCAGAGTCTCATAGTGCGATAGGGTAAGCCAAAAACGGATCGAGCGCCATGCTCAAAATGCAAAACGAGAAGCTCAGCTAGCCGACGGTCATTGGCTCTGTCAAACCACATGCATATGCGTAGTGATCGATGACCTCGCCGATCTTATTGCGAATGAGCTGAACCGGAACGTTTTCGATGTTCGCTGCGCGCACAGCCTCGCTCTGATTGGGCAAATACTGGCTGAGGAGGGAAATGGGAGCGGGATGCGATTGCAGATTGGCAAACAAGGTTCGCAAAGCGGCCGCGACACGCGGCTGTGGCCAATAGTATCGGCAACGGTCGCTCAAGCTGTACTTGCGGGCGAAGCGCAGAGCAGCATCGTCGCCGCGGTAGTAGCTTTTCCAATACTGCGGATCGGCGAGCATGGCTTCATCGAGCGCCTCGCGCACGCGCGAAAGTGCAACCCCTTTGCGCGCGCCTAGCCATTCCTGCTCGATCTCAGCTAATGCAAAGACAGCTTCCCGGAATGCGAACGTTAACCATGGGCCGACCTTCAAAATCGCGAAATGCTCGCCCACCATCTGCCGCAAGGCGGCGGAGGTTTGGTAGTCCGTAGAGTGCGCCTCATAAACTCCGTGCCATCGTTCTTTCGCAAATGCCGACAGCGCGATGGTTTTCTCCGGCAGGTAAGGAAAAACAACCTGATCGCCAAATTCCACCCCAGGCTGAACGACGATTGCGATGACTCGCTTCCACGCGTCTTCGAGACCGCGCGCTTTGAAAGCCTGCTCGGTTATCTGCAATGTTTGCGACAAGTCTTCCGTTTTCGTCACTGCCGGTGCCTGCCCCTCCGCAAGTTCGCCGCCGGGAATGGGAACCTCGGTGCCGATCACATAAAGTGGTGCAGGTGAGCCAACGGGCAATCTGCTGTGCGCGTCTTCCGCAACCCGGCAAAGATCGGCGGCGCGCTTGCTGACAATTTCATCGGCAAGCGGCTTGCGACGGTCGCCAGGGTCGCCGGCGAGGTGCATGCTGGCATCGAGATGAATCTTGGTGTAGCCCGCCAGCACGCAAGCGCGAACCAGTTCCTCCGCTTTTTGCATAGCGGAGGATGCTGGTTCATTGCGCCAAACGTGCGGGCCAAGATGATCGCCGCCGAAGACGATGCGGTCCGCAGGAAAGCGCAGGCTCTGCGCAACTTCTCTTACGAAAGCGGAAAAATCAGTGGGGGTTTGGCCGGTGTAACCGCCAAATTGATTCACCTGGTTCGAAGTGGATTCGATCAGGAGCAGGCTGTTGTCGCGCATCGCCTGAAGCATGCCGGCTTCGAGAACGGATCGATTGGCAGAGCAGATGGAATAGACCCCGACGTCCTCGCCGCGCCGATTTCTCTCGAGGATCGCGCTGAGCCATCCAGTGGAATTACCCGCTGGTGGCGCGCTGAGCCGGTCCGTCATACGCTGGATATCAGAAAGTGAATCTTACTCCGAATTGAAAAAACCGCGGCAGGTAGCCGGCTGCATCGGATGTAATCGTGCCGAACGCCGGATCGCCCAGAGCGGCATCCGGTTGCGAGAAGCGTGGATGATTGAATGCGTTAAACATCTCCGCTCGAAGGTCGATGCTCATGCCTTCTTTTGGCACAAAGGACTTGTAGAGATTCATATCTACGTCGTGGATGCCGTTCACGCGCAGTCCGGGATAATATCTGGGAGCATTACCGGGATTCTGATCGCCGGGATCAGCCAAACAGTCGGGATTGAAGAATGACACGGTGGGTGTTCCGTTGCCTTCGGCAACACCGTTCTGCTGCCAGTTCTCGGCGACATCCAACATGCTCACTCCGGTCTTCAGTTGTGGGCACACAATGTCGGGACGCTGGGTTCCGTTGGCCAGGCGCGGATTGCTCATGCCCAGCGCGATGGGCTGGCCGGATTGTTCGGTAATCATGGCTGCGGCCGACCAGCCTCCGATAACGGCATCCAGCCCGCGGTTCATGTTTCCGCCGATCCAGTCATTCCGGCCGATCGGCAAATTCACCACCACGGCTGCCGCCAGGCGCTGCGGCGCATCGTTGGCGCTGATACTGTGCTCGAGATAGAGACGATCAAGTTGCTGCGGCTGACCGCTGCCGAGCGAGCCTACCCAATTATTTCTTCCTGCCGAGGAATTATCGGTCAGCTTCGAGATCGTGTAGTTGCCCTCGAAGCTGACGTGATGCGTCGTGCGTTTTTGAAAACGGACTTGCATCGAGTTATACCAAGAGCTGGCTTCCTCGATCATCAGGCCTTCGAAATCGCCGGTGAATTGCGGATAGGGGTTGAGCAG
>JASHTD010000097.1 GCA_030040725.1 Candidatus Sulfotelmatobacter sp.
TCGTCAATCTTATCAACGGCGGGAAAGCCGCGGTCGACGCGCTGCTGGATCATCCCAAGATCCGCGCTATCAGCTTCGTGGGATCGACTCCGGTTGCGAAATACGTTTACTCGCGTGCCGCCGCAAATGGCAAACGCGCACAGTGCCAGGGTGGGGCGAAAAATCATGTCATTGTTCTCCCCGATGCGGACATGCCCATGGCCACGCAGATCATCAGCGACAGCGCCTTCGGCTGCGCTGGCCAGCGCTGCCTCGCGGTCTCGGTTGCCGTAACCATTGGCGAAGCACAAAAAACTTTCCGTGACTCCATCGCCGACGCCGCCTCAAAATTGAAAGTTGGCAACGGCCTTGAAGATGGCGTGCAGATGGGGCCTGTGATCACGCCGCAGAGCAAAGAACGCGTGGAGTCGCTTATTGGACTCGGAGAAAAGCAGGGGGCAAAAGTTCTGCTCGACGGACGCAACTCGAAGATTCCGAAATACGAATCCGGCAACTTCGTGAAGCCGACGATTCTCGACAATGTTCCCAAAACCAGCGATCTAGCCGATACGGAAATCTTCGGTCCTGTACTCAGCCTGGTGCACGCCAACAATCTCGACGATGCGATTGCTTTTCTGGAGCGCAGCGCGTTTGGCAATCAAGCGTCGTTATTTACCTCTTCCGGATCGGCCGCGCGCCGTTTTCGCTACGAAGCGCCCGCAGGCAACATCGGCATCAACATCGGAGTCGCCGCGCCCATGGCCTATTTCCCCTTCAGCGGATGGAAGAACAGTTTCTTTGGCGACCTTCACGGCCAGGGCCGCGACGCCATCGAGTTCTACACCGACAAGAAAGTCGTAGTCGAGCGATGGGCCAAAGAGCACAGCAGGAAATTTTGAGAAGAACACATGACCACTACTCTCACTAATCCAGTCGAAGCAAGAATGTCCGGGCAGGAAATCGTCGATCTCTCCCGCAAGTACACGCTCTATGAATGGTCCGCGCAGTCGAAGGTCGATCCCATTCCTGTGGCTCGCGCTAAGGGAATCTATTTCTATACACCCGAAGGCAAGCGCTTCATCGATTTCAACAGCCAGCTCATGTCTGTCAATATCGGGCACGGCGACGAGCGCGTGATCTCCGCCATCAAAGAGCAAGCTGAGACTCTCGCCTACGCGAATCCCTTCATGGCCACGGAAGCTCGCGCACGCCTCGGGCAAAAGCTCGCGGAAATTACGCCCGGCGATATCGACACTTTTTTCTTCACCAATGGCGGCGCCGAAGCCAACGAAAACGCCATCAAAATGGCCCGCTTCTTCACCGGGCGCCAAAAAATCCTTGCCCGCTACCGCTCCTATCACGGAGCGACGGCTGGCGCGATCTCCCTTACTGGAGATCCCCGCCGCTGGGCAGCCGAACCGGGCATTCCGGGCGTGGTTCACGTGCTCGATCCTTATCACGGGATCGAGCGTGGATGGGAATCGGCTGAATCTTCTCTCGCGATGCTCGAAGAAACCATTCAGCTCGAAGGTCCGCAAACGATTGCCGCGTTCATTATCGAGCCGATCACGGGCACGAACGGCGTCCTCATTCCGCCCGCAGGATATCTCGAAGGCGTGCGCAAGCTCTGCGATAAGTACGGCATCGTGATGATCGCCGACGAAGTCATGTCCGGCTTCGGCCGTACTGGCGAATGGTTTGCCGTCGACCACTGGAAGGTCGTCCCCGATCTGCTCTGCATGGCCAAAGGGCTGACTTCGAGCTATCTGCCGCTCGGAGCGGTTGGCATGCGGCACCACATCGCCCAGCACTTCCAGGACAAAGTATTCTACGGAGGCCTCACCTATAACAGTCATCCCATGGGCTGCGCGGCGGCGCTGGCTACAATTCGCGTGTATGAAGAAGACAATCTGATCGACAACGCGAAAAAAATGGGCGCGGTCATGAAGCAGCTTCTCGCGGATCTGCAAGCCAAACATCCTTCCGTCGGCGCCGCTCGCTCCATCGGATTGTTCGGTCTCGTCGAACTGGTTCGCAACCGCAAAACCAAACAGCCGATGGCTCCGTTTAACGGAACGTCGGAAGAGATGACCGCGCTTGGCCGCTTCTTCCGCGAGCAGGGACTTTACACGTTCGTTCGCTGGCACACGTTCTTTACGAATCCACCCCTGTGCATCAACGAGCAGCAGTTGCGGGAAGCCTTCGCCATCATCGATCGCGGGCTGGAGGTCACGGACAAGAGCTGCCAATCGTAAATCGCGAGCGGGCCGATCAAGATCGAAAATTTTTCCAGATCGCGCCCACTAATTTCTTAGAATCAACTGGTTGCATAGCCGGTGGTTCGTTTTGGTCTGCCTAAAATATTGGATTCAGAGAATTTAAATCCAAAATCTTGAGCCATCGGCATTTGTCTCGCGGATTCGCACTTTCCGATCTCACACATACCCAGACTACTTCGGTCATGATGGGACGAAAGCTTTGTGGAAGGCAAGGTCGGGTATCACAGGAAGGTGCAAGGAAAAAACGGGGACGTCCCGTGTGTCCCCCGGCTTGTCAGGCTGTTGCGACGGGAGCAGCGTTGGGGCGCAGCTAGAACGGTTCTTCGAGTTCGCCGCTGAGCGGGATTTGTTCTTCGGGGGCTTTGCGGGATTTGGGTGCTCTTTTGAATGTGGCGTCGGCGGCGAAGCGCGGGTAGTCGATTTTCTTTGCTGCGAGCAGTTCTTCGATGCTGACGATTTGAATGCGCGCGTGTTTGTCGACGAGGCCCGGCGGAGGGTCGAGGTAGATGAGGTCGACAGACTCGTCCTTGATGTGCTCGCGGAGGACGGTGAGGTTGTCGCCGTAATAGAGCTGATTCTTTTGTGTGGTTTGCACCGCGGTGTGATTTTAGCGTGGATTAGGCTCGGGCGGGATTGGTAACTGGTGTCCTCTCGCCGGGCCGCTGGGCTAGATCGGGCGAGGCGGTAGGGATGCTTCGACTGCGTGGGACCCTCCTTCGGATGGTCCGACTTCGCTCAGCATGACAGGCGTGAATCGCAGCGCCGAAGCGCTGCGCCAACCCGTCAGAAAGAGGCGGTTTTATGCTCGAACCCCATTCGTGTTAGCCTATCGGCGGGTAGGCTGGGACTCGGTTCCGGCCGCCTGATCGCCCATTCCTAAAGTAACCTCAATGGCAAACCCGTCCAGGCCTCGGGCAACTGTTGTATCTGGTTCAGGCGCGGGGACTTCTGCCGATTCTTCGCCGCTGGAGGATGTGCAACTTTCTGCCCTGGACGGGGTTGAATCTGGTGTGAGCACAGCCGCCATGGACGGCAGCGTTCTGATGGCCTCTCTGGGGTCGCGTCCCGGCACACTGCAGACTGCACTGGCCGGTGCTGAACCCTACACCGATGCCGAAGTGATGCTGCGCGTCAAGGCTGGCGACGAAGG
>JASHTD010000098.1 GCA_030040725.1 Candidatus Sulfotelmatobacter sp.
GAGACCGGTAAGCGCATCGCGGATGGATTGGGTCCGCAGGGCGTCCCGCAGCTTGATGTTTGTGATCGATAAGCCAACTTGTCCGGCAAAGGTCATCCGGAAAGACAGCTCGGCAGGATCCAGACGGGTTGCACTCTCCTTAGCCTGGAGATGCAGAATACCTAGCGTCTCCCCTTGAGCAAGAATCGGTACGCAGAGGTGCGAGCACTGAAGCTCCGCTGCGTGCCTGCATCTTGCGTTTGTGTCTTCGGCATACACGAGATGAAGATGACCGGTGCGGAGGGCCCAGCACTCACTCGTCTCAAAATCCATCTCCGGCAATTGACATTCGGACCACGAACCCGCCAATTCGGCCAGAGTTCGGGCATCGTTCAGCAAAAACACTGCTCCCCGGCCCGTGGGAAATATCTTAGGGGCAAAACTCAAGGCGACGGCAATCACTTCATCCCGGCTAATACAACTCTGGAGCAGCTCACCCATCTTTGCCAGCATTGCCGCCCGCTCAGAGCGTTGCTCAAGATCCCTCATGGATTTTTCATGTTCATCATCGAGTTGTTTGCGAGCATCATCTTTTTCTGCCATTTCCTGCTGCAAGCGCTCATTGGCGTCGGCTAACTGCATGGTGCGATCGAGAATCTGATGCTCCAGAATCTGCTGGCTTTGCTTTTGGTTCTCGATGTCGGTACAGGTGCCGATCCACTTCTCGATTTCTCCGCCATCGCTGCGAATAGGATTGGCGCGCACCAGAAACCAGCGGAAACTGCTGTCATTCCCGTGAAGACGGTATTCCACTTCGTATGGCTGCCCACTACTCAGCGCAGCCTGCCACTTCTTCAGAACCAGTGGCTGGTCATCGGGGTGGATGGCGTCGGCCCACGCCGCACCGTAGAGTTGCTCCGTTGTCCTCCCAATGTAGTCCGTCTTCCGGTTCACATAATCGACCATCCCCTGCGGATCGGCGGTCCAGATGATCTCCGGAATGCCGTCCGTCAGCTTTCGAAAATATTGTTCCTCCTGCAGGCGCGTATTCACGTCGGCCAGTTGCCGGGTGCTTTCGACGATTTGTTCCCGCAGAACTTTCTGGCTGTGTTTCTGATTCTCGATGTCGGTACACGTTCCAAACCATTTGATGATCGTTCCACCGGCATCGCGTACCGGGTTGGCGCGCACCAGAAACCACCGGAATACGTTATCTTTTCCGCGAAGGCGAAACTCGTCCTCATAGTGCTCTCCCTTGTGTCTCGCGTCCTCCCACTTCGACCAGCACGCTTTGAGGTCTTCGGGATGGACGGCCACAGTCCAGCCGGAGCCCTTGCTTTGCTCAGGCGCGAGCCCGCTATAGTCGAGCCATTTACGATTGGTGAAATCAGTCGAGCCTTGTGCATCTGCCGTCCAGATGATTTCAGGGATGGTTTCCGCCATCGTCTGCAAATACAGCTCACGCTCCCGTATGAAGGTGAGATCGCTCGTTCTGGAGGCGAGAAGACGATCCAGAAACGAAGACGCAATCGCCAGACCCAGGAGCGCGAAGCTGCCCATAGCTATGACAGTCGCCCCGACTTCGGGGACACTGATCGTGTGCGCCAAATTGATCGCAGGGTTGCCGGGATGAAAATCCGCGGCCCACATTCCTGTGTAGTGCATAAGAGGTATAGCGCAGCCCATCAGAATGGCGCTCCCGATTTTTCTGGAGCTGGTTTTCCGCTCCAGGCGGACGCCGAATGCAAAAGTGAGCGCAACCAGCGACACCAGAATCGCCAGCACGATGGAAAGAATGACGCGGTCCGCCTGGAGTTCCATTGTTGCCGGCAGGCGCATTGCCGCCATGCCGATATAGTGCATGCCAGCGATTCCGGCAGCCATCAGTATGCTGCCGACGACTTCGTTAGCCAGTCCCATGCGTGGCCGACTCACTACAAATAAGGCCACTGCCGATGCGGCAATGGCTGCCAACAACGACAAGGCCACTGTCGGATAGTGATACAGAACCGGCACAGGAAGCTGAAACGCCAGCATCCCGACATAGTGCATCGCCCAAATGCCGAAGCCCAT
Source organism: Candidatus Sulfotelmatobacter sp. (assembly GCA_030040725.1). Classification (GTDB taxonomy): domain Bacteria; phylum Acidobacteriota; class Terriglobia; order Terriglobales; family Acidobacteriaceae; genus Sulfotelmatobacter. The sequence goes on from JASHTD010000098.1 coordinate 2,053, forward strand.
GGCAACTGCGCCGGCATTCAACCAAACAAAACGTGCCCAGCCACTCGAGGCGGTGACGCGTCCGGCCAGATCAAGGGCGGCGTAGGAAGTCACCATCGCCAGTGCAACTGAGAGCGCGACTAAGCGATAGTCATATGTACCCGTTATTAGTGGCATCGTGAATTGCCGCTATCAATTCTGCGGAACTGTTTTCGGCGTGCGAGCTTCTGCACACTGTTTCATGGGATATCGGCAGCGTGAACACTTTCGCGCATTAGAAGAAATTAAAGATGCGAAAGACCGAGGCGCACGGCATTGGGGCCCTCGTCTAAAAACGAAAGCCTCTCTCGCGAGAGGCTTTTTCAATTACTCCGTAGCGATTGAGTCGATTACGGCCTTGTTTCGGCCTCGCTCGCGGCAGGAATCGTTGCGGGCGTACCGGCAATGAAGAAATTATGATCGTAAAGATTTCGGTACATCAGACCGGCAATTTCAGCGGCTTTGGGGCCAAACGTCGGCCGTCCGCCCTCAAGAAACACAACGACTACGATGCGACCGCGGTCAGTATTGGCGTAGGAAGCGAACCATCCGTAGCGTGTTCCGTCATGGGAGCAAGTACCGGTCTTGCCCAGTATTTCTTCCTCATTGAAGTTCAGCCCCAACCGGCGTGCTGTTCCGTATTGCACCGCGCCGGCCATGCCCAGCGAGATCTCAGGGATGAGGGGACCAATATCCAGCTGCCGCTTGATGCGCGGCTGAAAATCTGCAATCTCTTCGGAGGTCGTTGGATGCTGCAGATAATAAAGCGTTCCGCCGTTGGCGATGGCCGAAACCAGCGCCCCGAGCTGCAATGGCGTCATCGAAATTCCTTCGCCGAAGGAACACATTTTGCCAACGCCGCCCAGCTTCTGCGGGATCACTTCGTCGGGATACGTACCCAGTTGTTCGCCGGGAATATCGTAGCCCGCCAGTTCGCCGAGCCCAAATTGGTGGGCGTAGTATGCCACTTTTTCGAATCCCAGCTTGCGCCCCAGCTCTTCGAAATACGCGTTGTTGGAATGCGCCAAAGCTTCCGTCAGATTCATGCGGCTGCGGCGGCCGAGCGATACTTCGGTGTCTTGTGAAATCAACCCTTCGCTTAATGCGGCGAGCGCAACCGAAAGCTTAATCGTCGAACAAGGCTGTGCGCCGCTCGATAACGCCAGCTTCTGATTAACCATCGCGAGGATGCGGCCTGTGGTCGGTTCAATCGCTACCACCGTTCCATTCATGTCCCCAAGGGCGTCAATGGCCGCCTGCCGTACAACAGGGTCTTCGCCCGCAGTGATATCGCCTTCTTCAATTCCCTCGGCAAACGAACTCATGAAAAAGCGCTCGTGATAGCGGTGATGGCGTGTGCTGACCGAAACTCGCGTCAAGGTTCCGGTGCCCGTCCCAGCGGGGTGAACTGCGGTGTTACGGCGCACGGCCGTGCGGTGAACCGGCGTGCGGCCATGTGCCAAGTGTCGCATCCGGCGTCGGGTATGCTGCGTCTCGCTAACTTTCGTACTTTTTGATTTCTTCGGATTCAGCGTGCTGGGATTCACATGAGCCGCCCAGATGGCCGGAACAAAAGAAAGGCTCAACACGACTGCCGCTAAACGAGTGACGCGTACTCCCCACTTAAACATCTCTGATCGGTCCCCTGAATCCTGGAATTGTCTGGACGGCTATTTCTACTGCACGAGGTTTGCCAGCTCCGCGAGCGCGGGTAACATGGCCAACTCCGCGATAGTACGAGACTTAGTCGTCTCAGGCAAGAATAAAGTTTTTCTAGCCATAATCTGCAATTTTGCCATAAACCATTACAAAACAATGATTTACGGCGAAATTACTTCGGTTCCGCCGCCTTAGGTAACGGGTTACCCGTTACTGGAACGATACTTCCTCGTGGGCAAATCTTTTCTCTGACCTCAGCGGCAAATTGCGGTTTCTCCCACAGGTCTGTGCCGTTGCCCACATTATGCCGTTCTCACATTACATCGCCACGCTTGCGGAGAAACGCCGGCACATCCAAATCCGCCTGCTCAAAGTTCGCCACCATCGCGTCGCGCATGGCCGCGAGTGAGATCACTTCGGCGGAGGATTGGTTGGTCGCCAGCGTTGTCAATTCCTCCATCCGGATCTCTTCCGTTGTCTCTTCCAGAATGGGCTCGGAAAACCGCGCACTCACCTGCACCGGTCCGACCGGCTCGGGAAAATCCATCGCGTCATCATGCGCTGCCGCAAACGACTGGTGCATTTCGGTCTGCACCGTTCGCACGCGCCCTGTGTCGCCGAATCCAGTAGCAATCACTGTGAGCTTAACCGCGTCCTTCATTTTTTCATCCATGACTGCGCCAAAGATGATATTGGCGTCTTCATGAGCCGCGCTCTGGATGATTGTGCAAGCCTGTTGCACCTCGGCAAGCTTGAGAGAAGCTGATCCGGTGATGTTGATGAGAATGCCCCGCGCGCCATCGATCGCACCCGCCTCGAGCAACGGAGAAGCAATCGCTCTTTGCGCGGCCTCCGCTGTGCGATTGGGACCGCTGGCAGTAGCCGTCCCCATCACCGCATAACCCATGCCCGCCATAATCGTCTTTACGTCAGCGAAGTCGCGGTTGATGATGCCGGGGATGGTGATGATGTCGGAAATCCCCTGCACGCCCTGCCGCAGAATGTCGTCGGCAATGCGGAAGGATTCGAAAAATCCCGCATTCTCGGCAACGGCAAGCAGCTTCTCATTGGGAATCACAATCGTAGTGTCGACTGACTCCATGAGATCAGCGATGCCTTTCTCCGCCTGCTTCATCCGCCGTTTGCCTTCAAACGAAAACGGCTTGGTCACGACCGCGACGGTAAGAGTTCCCATTTCGCTTGCCAGCGAGGCGATAATCGGCGCCGCGCCGGTGCCGGTGCCGCCTCCCAGACCGGTAGTTATGAAAACCATGTCGGCGCCTTCGAGCGCTTCGATAATTTTGTCGGAATCCTCGAGCGCGGCTTTGCGACCCACTTCCGGATTCGCGCCGGCACCCAGGCCGTTGGTCAGCTTCACGCCAAGCTGCAGCTTCACCGGCGCGCGCGACAAGCGCAGCGCTTGCAGATCGGTGTTGGCGACGATGAACTCGATGTTCTCGACTCCGGCGTCGATCATACGGTTCACCGCGTTTCCGCCACCACCGCCTACGCCGATGACTTTGATCTTGGCGTCGTTGATTGGTTCTTCGTTGAAGCTGATGCGAATGCTGGAATCGTTGCTCATGAATCTCTCCACGAAAACTGAAATCTCAAATTATTCAAGTGCTCGATGGCCAGTGGTTAGTGGTCCGCAAGACGATTAATTTTCTCGGCTCGCCTACATCTTCATTCGCTTCCACTAATTTTCACTGACCACTGAACACTGGTCACTGACTTTCACCCGACTAACAGCGCCTTTAACCGGGCCCCCCACCGGTCTCCCTGAAATCCGCGAGCCACGCGCGCGCGCTGTCCGTAAGCGATCATGCCCAAGACTGCCGCGAACTCCGGCTCGGCCAGCGTAGCCGGCATTTTCGCCAGCGGCGAAGGCCAGGAAAGCCGCACCGGACGCCGCAGCACCGACTCTGCCACATCAAAGATTCCCGGCAGCCGTGAGCCTCCGCCACAGAGAACGATGCCCGCAAGGCAGGCATCGAACATGCCGCCCTGGCGCAAATTTTCGCGAATCATCTCAAAGAGTTCACGAGCGCGTGGTTCGAGAATTTCGGCAACTAAACGCTGCGGCAACAGTCGCGAGGGCCTGTCGCCCACCGATGGCACCTCGACCTCATTGCCTTCGGGAATCAATGTGACGATGGCATTGCCGTAGATTTTTTTGATTTTTTCCGCTTCCGCAATCGGAGTGCACATGCCCAGCGACAAATCGCTGGTAAAGTGATCGCCCCCAAGTGGAACCACTCCCGTGTAAGCGACCGAACCCTGCAGGAAAACAATCAACTCCGTCGATCCAGCGCCGATATCGGCCAGGCAAACCCCGAGTTCGCGTTCGTCAGTGCGCAGGGTCGAGTCGGCGGCGGCCAGAGGCTCGAAGACCGTGTCATCGACATGAACTCCCGCGCGATTTACCGCGGTTATGACGTTCTGGGTCGCGCTCGCCGCGGCGGTTACCAGGTGGACGCGGACCTGTAGCCGCGCCGCCATCATGCCCAGCGGATCGTGTACGCCGGGCTGATCGTCGAGAATGAATTCCTGCGGCAGGAGATGCAGAACCTCACGATCGGCGGGAAGAGGAATCGCTCGTGCCCGTTCGACCGCCTGTTTGATTTCATCCCGCCCGATCTCACGGGGATGCGTGCCTAAACTAATTCCCCCGTGTGCGTTCACGCCGCGCACGTGCGCCCCGCCAATTCCAACAATCGCACGCTCGATCGCGGCCCCGGCAACATCCTCCGCCGCTTCCACGGCCTTCTGAATCGCTGTTACAGCTTTATCCAGATCGACAATCACGCCCTTGCGCGAGCCGCACGACTCAGCCACACCATGGCCGCGGTAGCGCAAGCCGTTATCGGTCACTTCGGCCATGAGCGCGCAGGTTTTCGCGCTACCCACGTCGATCGCAGTCAAGAATGTCCCTTGCTGGTTCGCCATCCCCTATGACTTCC
>JASHTD010000099.1 GCA_030040725.1 Candidatus Sulfotelmatobacter sp.
TTAGTCAGTACGGTCCATTTTATTACTATGCCCAGGGCATCTTTTTTCAATTACTTCATCTTCCAGTCACTCACGACATGGGTCGGCTGGTCACGCTTATCTACTGGGTAGCTGCGAGTCTTTTAGCGGTTGTTTTCGTGTACCGATTGTCCAAGAGTCTGTTCCTTGCGTGCGCCACAGGACTCTGCTGTATGGTCGCAGGAAGGGTTCTTTGTAATGAACCCGGCCATCCCCAACAAGTGGTGTTAGCCCTGTATTTGGTTGCTGCCTGCCTCTCCTTGCCGACCTCGTCAGGGCGAAATAATCTTCGTCTCTTTCTGTTGGGCTGCACAGGGGCCGCTATGGCGTTCACCAAGGTCAACGTGGGCGTATTCTTCGTCGCCGGATTGGCGCATGCGATATTCTGCCTGCTTTCGCCGGGGAGGATCCGTTCGATCGGACTTGCGTTGACGCTGACCTATGCAGCAGCTGTCCCTTGGATGCTGATGCACGCGAGCTTTAATCACGGTTTTCGGAGCTATTGCCTGCTAGCGACCGTTGCCGGAATCGTGACCTTCGTGTGCTGCGCGAAACTAAGGCCTTCCAATCGCTTGCCCATAGAGGGCTCACTGTACTCCGCTACGGGTCTGTTAGCAGGTGCAGCGCTGATCGTGGCTGCCACGTCACTTCAAGGCATGTCGCTCAGAACGTTGGTTTGGGGCGTTATTCTAAATCCGCTACATCAACCCAATCTATTTTACTTTCCTCTGCCCGTCAGCCAGCTCAACTGGATCGCTGCCGTGATTCTAGCGGCTGTCGTGATCGGGCTGAAGACATTGGGTCAACCTGTAACCGAGTCGCCATGGTTTGATTTATTGAGATGCGCCGTGGGAGTTGGCTCGATTCTGTTGCTTACACTGCGTTCTGAGATCCAGTGGGTAGTGCCGCTGCTCCCGCTCACGGTATTACCCGGCCCCCATTGGAGACTTGATGCCGGAACCACCTTCCCCCGTCTCTTTGTGACTTGTATGGCGGTAACACAATTTCTGGAACCGTATCCCGTCGCTGGCAGCCAAGTGGGAATCGCAGCTGTTCCAATGATTCTTTGGGCTTTCCTGTGCTTCACGGACGGCCTACATGGGCTGCGACAATTCTCCTCCCCGTGCTCATGGCATTTTGCCAAAACCCTGCGACTGGACGCCTTGATTGGGAGCGCGATCATAGTCTTGTGTGCGGGAACAAGTGTGGCTTACGCCATTCACCTGCGGCCGCGGGCGGCGTGGACGGCGCTCAAGTCGACGACCTGGCCCGCCAGCAATTTCCCGCCATCCTCCACTGGATTGAAGGGTTCGGAATGGTTGCACCTGCCTCCGCAGCAAGCAGGTCAATTCCGGTCAATCGCGCGGGTTATAAGCCTCAACTGTAGTGTCCTCTTCACAATGCCGGGCATGTACAGTTTCAACATTTGGTCGGGAATTCCCACTCCTAATGGATGGAATCATGACGGGTGGATGGGCGGCATTTCGCTTGACCGGCAGGCAGAAATCCTGAATATCCTGAAGGCGGATCCGCAGGCCTGTGCCATCCTGAATCGTAACCTCGTGCGATTCTGGGACAAAGACGATGCCGGTGTAGCAGTTTTGCCGCTAGCGCATTACATCCTGACTGACATGCCCAAGAGGGCGGAATTCGGCGAATACGAGATATGCGTCCGGCCACAGCGGAGTTCTCCGTGGTTACAGTGACTCCGACTATCGGGACCATATGGTTGTGCGTTGCTCCGCATATACTGGTTTCCGACGGGCAACCTTTCGGAGGTCTCGCTACAGCATGATTTCCCTTGTAATTCCGGCTTATAACGAGGAAGACGGAATTGAAGAAATGTACCGCCGCATTCTCGCGGCCGCTTCGGTTTGGGGCGACGAATTCGAGATCTTAATCGTAGACGATGGAAGCCGCGATCGGACGCTGGAGATTTGCGAACGGATGGCTGCTGCGGACCCCAGGCTCAAAGTAATCAGTCTTTCCCGCAATTTCGGCCATCAAGCAGCCGTTTCTGCCGGTCTTATGTACGCCAGAGGCAGTATCGTGACCGTAATGGACGCGGACCTGCAGGATCCTCCTGAGGAACTCCTGCCCTTCATTGCGAAGATTCACGAAGGATGGGATGTAGTCTACGCAATACGCACGAAACGCAAAGAGAACCTTTTGAAGCGCCTCTGCTACCTGGCTTACTACCGTATCCTGCGGCGACTTGCCGTTCTGGATATCCCACTGGATGTCGGCGATTTTTGCGTGATGCGCGGCGAAGTCGTGGATGCAATCAATCAACTTCCGGAGCGGAACCGATTCGTGCGGGGACTTCGAAGCTGGGTTGGTTTTCGTCAGACAGGAATGGCATACGAAAGGCAGGCCCGTTTTGCCGGAGAACCAAAATACAATTTTTCGAAGTTGTTCAGACTCGCTATGGATGGCATCATTAACTTTAGCTACAAGCCACTGCAGTTCATCTTGTCAATTGGCCTGGTTCTCGCCGGCCTCGGCTTGCTGGGAGCCATATTCGTGGTAGTCCAGTATCTAACGAACTGGACGATAATCGGCTTCAATCCTCGCAATGCGCGTGGATGGACATCAACCATATTTGTCATCCTTTTCTTCTCCGCGGTCAATCTGA
>JASHTD010000335.1 GCA_030040725.1 Candidatus Sulfotelmatobacter sp.
CATCGAGCAACCATCGCCGGGTGCCCCACTTCTCGCCTCTTTTGCGAGAAGTGGGCGGCTATTCCCCCTTCTACAAACTCACCTCCATCTGCAGATTCTCAATCATTGCATCGAGCGTCTTTTGTGCGGACTCGCGTTTCTGCTGCAAGTCAGCCAGCTCGCGCCGCAGGGATTGCACGTGGTCTTCCTGATCGTTCAATTCGCGCACATAGCGAGCGACCAGCGCCTTTTCTTCCACGCTTCCCTTTAATGCCTTCATGTTCTCGCGCACGCGCTGCTGGTCTTCGGAGATTCCCGAGACTTTGGACTTGCGGTCGGCGGCTTCGGCGTCGAGCGCAGCAATGTTGTTTTTCTGGGCAACGACTTTGCGCAATGCCTGTTCGACTTCTGGGTTGATCATCTTCTGCGAGAGAAAGAATTTGATCTGGTCGTTGGTGATATTCGAAACCTGATAACTGTTCGTAATCGGACGGTATTCCTTCACCGCCAGCGTCTCGGTTTTCATCGGGCCCAGGCTGATGCGGAAGCGGTGGAATGAGGCTGAGCTTTCTGCCGGCTTGTCATCGTCATCGGTGAGCTTCCAGCCCGGACGCGCCGGATGCTCGATCACGACTACGCGCGGCGAGGCGTCGCGGTTGCGAATGGTGTAGGTATTCTCTTCACGCTCCTGCGTAGACTGCATGAGCACGCCACGGGAGATGACGACTCGGGTGACCCGCTCGGTGCTGCCTTTCTGTTTGGCTTCAACCAGCACACCAAGATCGGCCGCGTAGGAAAGCAAACGCTTCTCGCCGGGCTTGATCGCATCCATCAGGCCCTCGCCGGCGAAGGCGTCGCCTTCGAGCACGTTGAAGCTCCCGCCATCGAGCGTAAGGTTGCTGGTGTTGTCGAGCCAAAGCGCGCGGAGCACGGCCCCCTGCGAGGGATTCCAGACGGAAACTTTTTCCGCGTCGATGCGCGCCTGCAAAATCGGCACCAGCGCCGACTGATTCTTGCGGATGGTCACGCGGTCCTGAAGTTTGTATTCGAATAAATCGCCGAGATCGCGAGACTCGGCAGTTGTGGTGGCGGCTTCAAGAGAATCGGCGGCCAGCCACTGCTTCTCTGCCTTCGCGCGGAAATACCCACCTCCGACTCCGCCACCAGAGCCACCGCCGGCACCCGAGACGGCATCGAATTCCCTCTGAGCCTGAGACATTCCGGGAACGCCACCGACTATTCCTCCAATCACGCCGCCGGCATGCGCGGTATTACCCGCGGATGGCGCCCCATTCACCGCTTCGCTTGATACTGCGGTTTCGATTGTAGCCTCGTGCGTCTGCGGAGTGATCATGGCATTTGCGGGCAACGCCACCACCGGACGGCGCGTGTAGTAAGGCTGCGAAAGATCCTCGACAAAGGATTGAGGCGCGCCAGCCACCAGGGATAGTTCCACGCCGTCCCAATTTTCTCCAACGGTGTTGTCGACGATGGCCCAACCTTGCAACAGGGGCTTGCCGTCTTTTGGAATCACGATCCGGTAAGTGCTCTTCCACACGGGCACTTCGCTGATATAACTCACCAGCAGCTCGCGCTCGCCATCGCCCGCCGTGGAGATGGTCATTCGACGCATATCCGCATCTCGCGTGGAAGCGATGAGACCGAGATATTTGCCAACGTCCTCATTTACATCTTTTTCCGCCAAGCGGACATCAGTGGAAGGAGTAAGGTCGAAAACACGCACATCTCCGTTATCGCCGACGATGGATATCTGATCGACTGTCACCTTTTCATCGCCTTTGATGGGAATGTCACGCTCATCGACGCTGAGCAAGCGGCCGGTTGCGGTTTCTGTGCCGCTGCGGACTTCCACGCGTGCGCCACGGAGCGAATCAAGGAACTGCGCAGTCGTGGGCTTTTCGCCAACCGCCAGATGCAAGGAATTCAGGCGTTGCTCGAGCGGCGCATTCGAGTTGTAGCTGACGCCGGTAATGCGTCCCTTGCCGAGATCGAGGACAGTCAAGGATTTCAGCACGTCATTCAACTGCGCTGTCGTGAAATCGATGTTGACGTCCTGGCTGCCACGAACTTTTCCGGAGTGTTCAAAATAACCAACGCCATTCTTATAGAGAATTACGCGGGTCACAGGCAGGCGGGCGTAATCCCCCGACGACTGACCTAAAGAATCATGATTGAAAAAAACCACGGCGAGCAGACACACAACTGCGACGTTGAGAAGGCGCATAGTTCCTCCGCAAAATGGGCCGCACTGCGCAAGGAGAACGCCAATCGCGTGGCTTCTTGCGCGACGAAGTGGCCTTATGGGATTTAGACACCTGAGCGGAGGTATCTGGACGCGTGGATGCAAAGCAATTGTTTTTGGATGGCTGGACAGGGGCGGGTCTGACTTATCAAGGCAAGCTAGGGCTGCGCCGGCTTGGGCTGACGCGGCGTCGTTTCCTGGCTGAACTTGCACACCCACTTGCCATTTTGCCGGAACCATATCGACGAAATATAGGCTTGCGCCGCGAAATCCCTGCCGTGGGAAACACCTTTCTCTGTGATCTTGTAAGCGATGAGGCCGGAGGTTGGGGAAAGCTGGACGAATCGAATACCTTCCATCGAAAAATCGGTGAGGCGGAAGCCGACGACGTTGCTCACAACCGTGGCCTTGTTCGCCAAGCCTGCCGCGTCAACGAAGACTGCATCTTCGGCAGTCATGTCGGCGAAGCGATCGACGTTGCCGGCTTTGAGAGCTTCCAATCCATCCCGCTCCGCGGCGACAATTTGCTGCTGCAACGAATCGGATTTCGCATTGGCCGAATCCGGCAATTGGGCCGCAAACGGGATTGCGAACGGTGGGACACCCAGCGCTCCACCCAAGATGGTCACGTGGAGCAGTCGGGTCGTGAGCTTATTCATAAGCATCTCTCCTATTCTTGTCGTGGAGCAGGTCCGCTAATCCGGATTTGCGGAAATAGTATATGACCGAGAGAGGTTTGCAAGATCGACGTCCCCTCGAAACCAAGAGCACGTATGGGACCATCATTCCGTTAAGCGCTAAAGTCTGCAATGCCATCGGCCACGAGCTGGACTGCAATGGCAAGAATGAGAAAACCGAAAATCTTGTTAATGGCACCCACCGCACTGGGCCCGAGCCTTCGCACCAGCGGGCCTCCCAGCCAGAAGAACAACAGCACAGACAGCGCCACCGCCGCAATGCCGATCACCATCCCGATGTAGGACGCGCTGCTGTCGACGTGCGCGGCCAGCGCCATGACTACGCCGATCGCGCCCGGGCCTGACATCAGCGGCATAGCAAGTGGAGTGAGCGAAATATCTTCCTTGTCGAGCGCCTCGTGGCTCTCCTCGGGAGTGATGCGCGCATGGGAGGTCACCATACCCCATGCTGTGTTGGCAACGATCAAGCCACCTGCAATCTTCAGCACCGGCAGTGAAATCCCGAAGAAGTAAAGCACGAAGCGCCCGAAGAAAAGAAAAGTGACCAGAATGACGAAGACCCAGAGGCCTGTCTTCAGGGCCGTGTTCCTGCGTTCCTGGGGTGTCCAGGAAGATGTCATCGAGAAAAAGATCGGTATGCCGCCGAAGGGATCAACAATGGGGAATAACGCGAGAAACGTGGCCGCCGCCGAGTGCGGCAGCGTGCGTAGGAAATGTCCGAGTGCGTGAGTGGCGTTCATTTTTATCGGTAGTTCTGAACTTTAGCTCCGCCAAGATCATTTATAGCTTTGTAACTCTTTGGCCGCTCTTTCGAGCGCCGCCGCCAGAACCGCCAATTGCTGGCGCGCGTGCTCGGCGTCGCCTTTGTCGATCGCTTCATTCACTCCCGGAATCACCACCGCGGCATAGCCGGTGTATTCACCCGGAGCATAAATGGCATGCCTAAAAAATGGGCGATGCGGCAATCCTTCCGGCACCATCAAGCCACGCTCAGCTTCGAGCAGGGCCTGGTTCAAGCGGCCTGCATCCCGCGGCGGATTTTTCTCTTTCGCAAGAGCCTTCGCTCCCGCATCTTCAAAGTGCTTCGCTGCTGAAGTCGCGGCGTGGAAATCCAGGGAACCGCCACCGAGCTTGCTCTCGGCGCGTTTTTTTGCCGCATCAATATAAACCTCGATTTCTTTGCCGTACTCCTGGTAGTCGTACGGCAGCACATCGGCGTCGGCCATGCGGAGCATTTCAAGTCCGAAAATGCGGGCCATCTCCTGCTCATAGACAAAATCCGGATCGCCGAACTTCTTAAACCAGGCAAAATCGTCGAAGGTTGAATGGTACACGCCGTAAGGTCCAGTAGAACCAATATCTGTCGCCGGAATGGCTAGATGCTGCAGGAAAGCGCTGTAATCGGAACCGCTGCCCAAATCCCCGATCCGCACATCGTCTTCCAATGCAGTTGCGGGCATTCGCCGCGAATCAGCTTCATTCGGCGGCTGGGAAGAGCCGGCAGAGGGATGATCGGTCTTTTGCCAGGCCTCATAAACCGTTCCGCCCTTTGGACTCGGCACCACTTTCGCGATGTCGCGCAAAAACTGCTTTAAACTCGGCACTGCCGACGCGCCAAACTTCGATCCGGAAACGGCCACGTCCATATTGAAATAGCCGGGGGACTTCGCCAGTCCGGCTTCATTCTGCTCCGCCCACTCGGTCGAGCCCATCAGTCCTTCTTCTTCGCCGTCCCAACTGGCGAAGATCACGGTGCGCTTCGGCTTCCAACCTGACTTCAACAACTCGCCAA
>JASHTD010000100.1 GCA_030040725.1 Candidatus Sulfotelmatobacter sp.
TTTCTGCGGTCTTTGCCCTGCTCAGCCTGTTTCTGCTTTGGCCAGGCGGCAGTTCGTTGGGATTGGTTCTCGCTGTTCTCGGCATTGGCATCTGGATCGGAGTTCAGCGCCTCGGCTATCTTGAACTGGGCGAGCTTAGCCGCGTCGCTCAGCGCACGCTCGAGCAACGCCAGATTTTCATCAACAATCTCGCCATACGTCGAGCCACGGAAGAGTTGAAGGTCACGCGCGATTACGATCAGATTCGGCGAGTGATCGAGGCGGCTTTCAGCTCCAATGACTTCGACGCCTTCGACGTCCGCATCGATCTCTTTCCCGGCGAGTTCAATCCGGCAAACGAAATGGATGCGGTCGGCCGGCGCGGCGAGCTATCTCTTCACTGGAGCAAAAAAGCCGGATCGCAATCGATCGAGAGCATGGCTGCCTGGACGCTATCGCTGGATCTTGTGAGCTCATCCAATCGCCGCCGCGGAGTCCTTGCCGTTCACCGGCTCTACTCGCATCGTGATCTGCAGTTGGATATCAATCTGCTAACCACCGCATTTCCAAGAGCTATCGCCGACGCTCTGGATCGCGCTCTTCAGCACGCGGTTCAGGTCATTCCTCTTCCCGGCGAGGAAGCCAGATTTATTCCCGCTCAGGCCGGTTGATCACACACAAGATTTATCAGGGAAATTGCGTAGAGAAATGACAAAGACAGACAGATTGTGGCCGTCGCGATGCGCGCCCGGACACAGCTACCCCGAAGGGTAAGAAGAGAAAACAGGGAAGGGCGGGTGGTTACAGTTTAGCGCTAACGTAAGAGTTGATTTCGCAATTCAAGCAAACTTCTTCAAAAGCGGGTGCTGTCCACTGCATGTTCATTTCACCTCAGGCTTCGAATAACTGACCGAACATCGATCGGCCAACGTTTGATGATTCTATCCCGGATCGAGTTGCAACGCAATATTGCAGTCTCACAAATCTTTCAATTTTATAAATAGAAAATGCTCGCTTCCCGAACGAGCTGATATCACAGGCATTTGCGTCAGGTTGCAAGTTTCTGCATGCCCTCTTATTTCTCTAGACAAAAGTTTTCCACACATCGAACCACAGCGGCCACTGCCCAATGCCTGTGGCGGTGTTTAACGTAATCTTCTCTTTAAAACATCGTGAGGAAACGCAATCATGTTCGGCAAGACGGTTTATGGCGACACCTTCAAGGACACTCATTTTGTTCCGCTTCAATCCGCGACTTTCTGTGTGCAGTGCGAGCTGATCAGCACAAATAGCCGGCCTTACTGCATCGCGTGCGGAAGCCGCTCTTTGCTCAGCCTCTCGCGCGTCCTCGGCGGATCGCTGCTTCATCAGCAGACCGCCCATCTCATCACCGATTCCGAGCTCGACAATCTGGTTCGCGATCTGTTGCGCACTGTTCCCGATCCTCAGGTGCTCAATTTCGAGGATCATCAGACTCGCGTGCCCGTCGCGGCTTTGAGGGGCCAGCTCCGCGTGGCGAATGCGGCGCATCCGGTTTCAGGATTTCGCGCCGTGCATCCGAGAGAAGAAATCGAAATTCACGCCGGAGATCTCGATCTCGAGCCGGCCATCAGCGTCATCACCGATCGCGCGCAACATCTCACCGGAGCCACCGGCGCCGCCATTGCGCTTCGCAAAGGCGATGAAATCGTTTGCCGCGCCCGCGCCGGCCGCACCGCTCCCGATCTTGGCGTTCGCCTGCAGGCGAATGCCGGCATTTCCGCTGAAGCTGTCCGCACTGGTGAAATCATGCTGTGCAACGATGCCGAGCGCAACCCGCGCGCCGATCTTGCGGCTTGCCGCCGCCTCGGCGTGCGCTCAATCTTAGTTTCGCCGCTGCGTTCCTATCGCCGCACGCTCGGCGTGTTCGAAGTGCTTTCGTCATCACCCAGCGCATTCGACGAGCGCGATGTCGCCACCATGCAACTTCTTTCCAGCATGATGGTCGCCGCCATCTCCCGCATCTCGAGCATTCACCACGCGCGTCTTTCCCGCCTCGCCGGTTAACTCCCGAACGTAGAGCTCGTGTCATCCTGAGCGAAGTTGCCGTCCGCGATTGCGGAGGGCAACACAGTCGAAGGATCCCTACCCCGCTACAGCTCTATCGTCCAACTGGCCCCGTTTGTAGCATCTAACGAGGGACGCTGAGGAGTTTCGTTGTCTCACGGCAATTCGTTCAGTACGCCCAATACGGCGTTGAGCCGCCAGGCGCCGTTTTTCCTTCGATCGATGTGAAAACGTTTCTTCCGTAGAAGAAGGGAAGTCCCCAGTCGAAGTAGTCACTCGCCGGGCCGCCGAGATAGGCATACGCCGCGTCGTTCGGATCATCGGTGAACATGGTGACCGCATTCGCCACACTGAAATTCACTGATCCGCTGGCGCCAGTCGTTCCCTGATTCGTTGCCGAAAGGTTCACTGTACCCGAAGGACAATAGAATCCCCCCGCGCCGCTCGAAGTCTGACACTGCTCGATGTTCGAGTCCGGGAAGAAATAGCCGTTCGAGCCGCTGTCGAGAAATCCTTCGTCGGTATAGCTGACGCCGTTAAACGTGGTCGTGAAATTCAAGCTTGTCGGATCCGCGGTGTAAACCGTCGCGCCCGAAAGACCGTTGTTGGTTTCTGTTCCAATGCCGAAGACCAGCGATCCGCTCACCGTTGCCGCTGCTCCGGAAACTGCCGGCAACTCGATAATGACGCCGTTGTTGTCAGTGGGGAATAACGCGACCGGATTTTGCACCTGCTGCGCAACCGTTGCTACAACCGCCGTGCACGCCGCCGTTGCCGAAGCGCATGAAAAATACTGGTTCGAGGTGATGGGGCAATCCGTGTTCGAGCCGCAATCCTGCGGAAGCTGGCCCACTCCCAGAATGCCGTTCGCACCCAGGTTGGCCACGGTGTCGGCGGAGGCTCCTCCTGACGGTTCAGAGCACGCCGCCGGAACCGTGAAATCACTGTCGCTGAGAACCTGGATCGGCAACGAACTTGCCTTCTCGCTGGCAACTTCAATATCCGCCGTCTGCACCGGCCCCCACGTGTAGGAACTCAGGAATTGGACGCACTCCACCATCGGATTGCCGTCCGAGGCCATTTCCTGCGGCAGAGTAAGAGTCAACACTCCGCTGGATACAAGCCTCAGACCATAGGAACCCGTGTCGACCAGAACGTAAGGAATTGTCTGGCACGTCGTAGTTCCGGGAACGCAAACCGTTACGCTGACGAATGCTCCATTGGCGTACAAAACGCCCGAAGCTGGCGGGCCGGTGTTTACCTCAATCGCGGCCACGTTCGATCCCGAAGATACAATCGGGTTTGGCGCTGGAGTGCTTTTGCTGCTCCCGCCGCATCCGGCCATCAAAGATAGTGCCGAGCAACTCGCCAGGACTAAGCAGAGATTCCTCATTGGATATCCTCGGCTCGCATCCCTTGCGGTAGTTTGCCAGGCACATACGCTTTACCGACAAACGAATGCGGATGCCCACCCATCAGCACCACCAGTCCTGGCTCATTGATCACGATCGGATGCCGCCCTCTGCGCATCCCATTTTGGGCCTGCCGTGCTTGCGCGTACTGGTCGTAATAGCTGCCCAGAATCTGCCGCATGTCCGGCAAAAAAGGACCATGCCACGCCACGGCGAACACGTTTCCCTCTGCGCCTTCGTATTCGTTCACCACGGTGCCGTTCGCCGCCTGAATTGCGTGCACGGTATAGGAGTCGATCTTCATTGTCTTCCGGCTGCCCTGCATTTGTCCTTGATCGGCGAGAACAGAGACCGTGTCTCCGCCCAGCGCCGCCTGGGCCGCAGGCCCACTCCATAAGCGGATCAACAGACTAAGCCCCGCGAGGACCGTTGGGACACCCCGGAGCTTGAACTTGCCAGCTCGTAGCGACATCGCCTCACCTGTTCACTGAAAATTGCTGTTTGATTAGACTTTCCCACCCTGGATTCAGTTGTATCGATATCCATAGGTTTTACAACCCTAATATTGTTGCTTTTCTAACGAGTCGCGTTAATATGAGGGTGCACGACACCCCCATGTCTGCAACCCGGCAAATCCCGCGTCCCGCCTTCGTAAACCGCCGACGCAGCGTCCGGCAAAAGGCCCATGCTCCGGCCTATATAACTTTCCCTTCCGCCCGCGACGGTCAAATGCTCGATCTTCATGAAGTTCTCGATATCAGCGAGATCGGCGTTGCTGTGCAATGTCCGTCGCCCATGAAGCCCGATCAACAGATCGACCTGTGTCTTGATCTCGCGGAATCTACTGGCCAGATACTAACCACTGCCAAAGTGATCTGGTCGAACGCCTTCGGCCGGGCTGGGCTCTCTTTTTCGGATCTGCGGCAAACCGATCGCCATCGCCTGCAGCAGTGGCTGTTCCTCAACGCCATGGCCGGCGCTGCGAACGCCGCTCAGCCGTTGCCATCGCAAAGTGCCGGCCTGCGGCCCAACTTTAGCGACACTTTGACGGCAGTTTCTGCTGTTCAGCGCGAGGCGGAATCTCTTGCTTCCGATCTCGAAGCAGTTCTCTCGTTGATTGTCTGCCGCTCCATGTCGCTGTTGCAAGGCTCTGGTGCCGCCATCGCCCTTGCGGCAGCGGATCCCAGCAGCATTGTGTGCCGTGCCAGTGTTGGCGCGAGTGCGCCTCCGGTGGGAGCGGCGTTGCAGGCCGGGATTGGTTTTTCTGGCGAGTGTCTGCGTACGGGGCAAACCATCCGTTGTGACGACAGCGAAACCGACTCCCGCGCCAATCCCCAGAGCTGCCGCGCTCTTGGCATTCGCGCCATGATTGCTTCGCCCATTTGCGCGGGAGAGAAAGTCATCGGCCTGATCGAAGTTTTTTCGGCGCAGCCCAATTCCTTCCTTGAAAAAGACGGCGTCGTGCTGCAGCGTTTTGCCGAAACTATCGCTGCGGCTGTTAATCGGGCTACTCCTGCCAATGACGTTTTCATTCCCCCGCCGCCCGCCGCCCAATCGTTTCCGGCTCCGCAGGGAAGTGTGCTCTTTGCTCAGTTCCCGGAACGCGCCGAGCAAAATGAAAATAAAAAAGAGGCGCCCTTCGATGCCGACAAAGTCGGTGGTATTCGCCTTCCCCGCACCCATCTTTACCTTCTGGTCCTCGCCGCCGCCACCGTGGCACTTGCGCTGGGATTTATTCTCGCTCCGTGGATTCAGGAAAGGTTCCAGGATGAGGCGCACAGCTTGCCGCCCACCGTGCTCGCATCGTCGCAGCCGGTGACTTCGCCGCCTCCAATCCTTCCCTCCGTTGACACCGCCAACTTTCAGCAACTGCTTCAATTAGCGAGGCAAAACAACGCCGCCGCGGAAAACGCTCTCGGCCTTCTCTACGCTGAAGGAGACGACAAACAGTCCATCAAGCAGGATAAAAGCGAAGCCGCAAACTGGTTCGCCAAAGCGGCCGAGCACGGCAACGCTGCCGCGCAATACAAGCTGGGCCTGCTTTATTGGGGCGGACATGGGGTTCCGAAGGACACGAACAAGGCTTATTTCTGGGCGGTGCTGGCGCGCGCCGGAGGCCAGGAAGGCAGCCAGGATCTCGCCAAAATTCTCGCCAATGGCATGACCCGCGCCCAGGCCGCTGCCATCGAACAGCAAGCTGAAATCTGGTACCAGCAGCACCAGTCGAAGGGCAAGCCGTTGCCTGGCCGTTGAAGCTCTTCAAATTTTGTCACTCCGAATGCGCAAAGCGCCCGCCTCCCTGGACTTTGTCATTCCGAACACGCGGGGAGCGCGGGTGAGGAACCTGCTTTTCACAAGCGACCGGTCGGCCAGCGAAGGGTCCCAGCAGCCCCTGACCCTGCCTATGCTCGCAGCGTTAAAATAGTAATGGCAGGGCATGTCCACACTTCGCACCATCCTCGACTCGCACGTTCGCGAGGCCGATCCGCGCCTGGTCGAGAAGCTCGATAACAATCGCCTGCGCTGCTTTTCCTGCGGCCACTGCTGTCCCATTCCAGAAGGCCAGGCCGGAGTCTGCAAGGTCCGCTTCAACCGTGGCGGGACGCTCTTTGTTCCCTGGGGATATACCGCCGGAACACAATGCGATCCGGTCGAGAAGAAGCCGTTTTTCCACGCCTATCCCGGCGCCCTCGCCTACAGCTTCGGCATGATGGGATGCGACCTCCACTGCTCCTACTGTCAAAACTGGGTTACCTCGCAGGCGCTGCGCGATCCCAGCGCCGTCTCACCGCCGCAGCACGCGTCGCCTGAAGCGTTAGTCCAAGACGCCCTCGCTCAAGGCGCAAAAATTCTAGTGAGCACCTACAACGAACCGCTCATCACCAGCGAATGGGCAGTCGCCGTGTTCAAAGAAGCCAAAGCAGCCGGACTGATCACCGGGTTCGTCTCCAACGGCAATGGCACTCCTCAGGTTCTAGAATATCTGCGCCCTCATCTCGACCTCTATAAAGTCGATCTCAAGAGCTTCGACGATCGCCACTATCACGAACTTGGCGGCCGCATCGGCCCCATTCTCGATAGCATTCGTCGCATTCACTCGATGGGTTTGTGGCTTGAAATTGTCACGCTTCTCATTCCCGGCTTCAACGATTCGCCCGACGAACTTCGCCGCCTCACCGAATTTCTCGCCAACATCTCGCCTGACATTCCCTGGCACGTCACCGCTTTCCACGGCGATTACAAGATGCAAAACGACGTCGCGCGCGACACGACTGCTGAGGACCTACTGCAGGCTATCGAAATCGGCCGCGAATCAGGTCTGCGTTTCATCTACGCCGGGAACCTTCCCGGCATGGTCGATCGCTGGGAGGATACGCATTGCTCGCAGTGCGATGCATTGCTGATCAAGCGCTACGGATATCTGATTGAAGACTACCGTCTTACAGCCGACGGCCGCTGCCCGGAATGCTCAACCGCAATCCCCGGCCGCTGGTCGCAGCGATTCGAAGGCCAGATCGCATCGCATCCTTTTCTCCCACGCCGGCGCGCGCAATTGTTCACCATCCAGAATTAGGGGCGAGAATTTACTCATCAGGGTCATTCCGAAGTCCCGCGTTTTCTCCAGCGGGACGAGAGCCTGCACTGCGCGAACTCGCGGAACGAGTGGAGTCGAACGGGAATCTCGCACACAGAAAGTCCTGCATTTCAAAACTGACCCGCGCAACAGTTGCTTCCGTCCAACCCCTCGGTATATAAACCTTCTTCACACCAACGGGCCTATGAAAATCCGACAATCGCTTATTCTGCTGAGCGTAATTCCGCTCGTCATTTCACTCGCTGCTGCCCAATCCAAACCCAAGCTCACGCTCGATACATTCTTCAACTCGGTGAGCTATCCCACCGTCGCTATCTCTCCCGACGGCAACTCCGTTGTGCTCGTCACCGAACGTGCCGACTGGGACCAGCAAATCTTCCGCGACGATCTCTGGCTCTATCGCTCCGACCTCATGGGCGACCAGAAGAGCAATGGCAATTCCGGCTCGCTGATTCAACTCACCCAATCCGGCCACGACTCCGAACCGAAGTGGTCGCCCGACGGCCGCTGGATCGCATTTCTCTCCGAGCGAAAGTCTTCTTCTGGAAAAGATTCCGATTCCGGTGACGATGACGATAAAGGCGACGTCAGCCAGCTCTACGTAATTTCTCCAACTGGTGGTGAAGCCATTCAGCTCACCCAGGGCGACGCCAGCGTTCATACCTTTTCCTGGTCCGCGGATTCGCGCACTCTCTATTTCGCCACTCGCCAGCCCTGGAATAAAGAAAAGAAAGACGCTTACAAAGAAGAATGGAAAGATGTGATTCAGTACCGCACGGCCGAACGCGGAGACGCAATCTTCGCCCTTGACCTCGCCTCGGCCGTCGCCCACAACTTTTCCGAGGCTGAAAAACAATCCACAAAAAAGCAGTCAGAAGAGGAAAAAGAATCCGACGAAACTCAGGGCACGCAGGAGATCGCAACATCACCGTTGCGAATCGAAGACCTGATCACCTCGCCTGACGGCAGCAAGCTGGCATTCGCCAGCAATGCCATCAACCAGCGCCAGGAAAAATACGAAGACGTTGAAATCTACGAACTCGATGTGGCGCCCTCGCCCGCGAGTGCGAACAGCGAAAATAAACCCGCCGAGCCGCACCGTGTCACTCGCAACCAGGCCGTCGAGGGGCATCTTCACTGGGCCAGCGACAATCGTCACATCTTTTTCACCGTCGAAGTCGGAGACGTTACTGGCCCCTACCGCGATCTTCAGCCGCACCTGTATTGGGTTGACTCGGACTCCGGCACTGTCGAACAGTGGGCAAAGGATTTCTCCGGCGAGATTGTCAGCTACGGCCCGTTCGGCAACGGCGTCGTTGTTACCGCTCGGCTCGGCACCGAAGAGCAAATGTATACCGCCGATTCTCCATCTTCGCCGTTGAAAAAACTCGACGGGAACTCTGGAACTTACGATCACCTCGCAACGCGTTTGCATTCTCAGCGCATCGCATTCATTTATTCATCTCTGCAAAAACCAGAGGAGGTCTACATCTCCGACAGCCCAGACCGCCTCGACCAGGCCCGAGCCATCACTTCCTTCAATCGAACGCTCGCCGAGTCCGATCTCCCACAAGGGAAGCCTTATCGCTGGAAAGCCGACGACGGAACCATGATTGAAGGCATGTTGATTTACCCTCCCGGAAAATTCGAGCAGAAGAATCTTCCCATGTTCACCTTCATCCACGGCGGCCCCGCCGACGCCGACGGCAACCACTTCGAGGCCGACTGGTATCAATGGTCCGCTCTCGCCGCCACCAACGGCTGGCTTGTCTTTGAGCCCAACTACCGCGGCTCAACCGGCTACGGCGACAAATTCCTTATGCAGATCGTTCCGCAAATTGTCTCGCGTCCCGGCAAAGATATTCTTGAAGGCGTCGACGCGCTGGTGAAAGACGGCATCGCCGATCCCGACCATCTCACTGTCGGAGGCTACAGCTACGGCGGATACATGACCAACTGGCTGATCACGCAATCCACCCAATGGAAGGCCGCCGTCACGGGAGCCGGAGCAGTCGAGCACATCGGCAACTGGGGCAACGACGACACCACTTACGACGACGCCTACTTCCTCGGCGGTCGCCCGTGGGAAGCCCAGAAGCGTTATCACGACGAAGCCGCCATCTTCCAGATCGACAAAGTCAAAACCCCGACGCACATGGTCGCCGGCGCCGACGACATTCGCGTTGCCGTCCTCGAAGATTATCTCCTCGAACACGCGCTCTACTCGCTCGGAATCCCGAACGCTCTGCTGATCTTTCCCGGCGAAGGCCACTCGCTCGACAAAAATCCATGGCACGGCAAAATCAAGGTGCGCGAGGAACTGAAGTGGCTGCAGAAATACGGCGGTGTGCCGGCAGGGAACTAGTTCCCAATCGATGTCATTCCGAGAGGCGAGTGTAGCGAGCAAGGAGAGCCTGCCCTGAGCGACCGAACGCCGTGAGGGAGTCGAATGGGAATCTGCTTTTCCTCGACTGAATTCTAAGCTCGAACTTCGTGAACTCCGTCTTCCCGCAAGTGCGTTAAGATCGATTCGATCAATCCATCATTCTTGCGCAGGATTTCTTTGAACTCGTAATGATCGGTGTGCGAAATCTCTTTCCGAAGTTCGCGATGCCGCTGCTCCAGAATGTGCACCAGAAGTTCTTCCTCTTCGTTTGTGAGTGTGAGTTCCATGGCTTCTATTTGTACTCCTCTCCTAGATTAGATTCACCCGAGGTCCATAAAGCCGCTTGATCGGGTTGCCACTTTTCCCTTCAGCGCTGTCATGCTGAGCGAAGCCCGTCGTTCCCCACCGCGAACGGCGGGCGTAGTCGAAGCACCCTATCAGCTCGACGAATCTCAGCCGCCACATGCAACTCTTGACGCTTCTGGCGGGCAGATCCTTCGTCGAGAGCGAAGATAGCGGGGTTCCTGGAACCTCACTCCTTGACATTCCATCCATCCCATAGCACAATTCCTAGCATTACAATGTATTCGGCAATCAACAGCAACGGCAACAGTGACCGCGGCCAGCACTGGGAAGCGCAACTTCGCAAAGGATGCCTCGAAATGGCAATCCTCGCCAGCCTTTGGCAATCGCGCCTGTACGGGCTCGAGGTTCTGCGTGCGCTGTCGGAAAAATCTCAACTCGAAATCGCCGAAGGCACGCTCTATCCGATCTTGTCTCGTCTCAAGGCGCAAGGCCTTTTGCAGTCCGAGTGGGTCGAGGCCGAAGCCGGGCATCCCCGCAAATACTACTGGCTCACTCCCGCCGGACGCCGCCGCGCCCGCGAAATGGCCGAAGCATGGAATGAGTTCTCGACGAATCTGTCGGCGCTTATGCAGCCGATTCTAGGAGTGAAACAGCGATGACCAATCCAGTTTCCATCAGCGCAGAACCGCTTACCGATGCCCGAGTCGAAAGCTACCTCGCCCAGCTCGACTCTGCACTGCGCGGCCTGTCGACAGAAGAAAAACAGGATATCCTCCTCGAGATTCGCTCTCACATCGCCGACTCGGTCGCCGCGGCGCGCGATCGAGAAGCTGCCGTCGAGCGCGTGATACGCTTGCTCGGTGATCCCCAGGAACTAGCCCAGCGCTACAAAGCCGAGCGCATGCTCACTCGCGCCAGCCGCAGTTTTTCCCCATTGCTTCTGCTGCGCACAACCTGGGGCTGGGCCAAGCTCGGCATGAAAGGGATGGTCGCATTGTTTGTCGCGCTCTTTGGCTATGGCGTAGCGCTCGCTCTGACCATCACCTTGATCCTCAAGCCCATCATGCCCTCGCGCGTGGGAGTTTGGTGGGGCCACGGCGATCTCAACGTCGGGATGGTCGACCATCCCGAGCGCATGCACGAGCTTCTCGGCCAATGGTACGTGCCGGTAATCGTGGTGCTTGCTTTCGGCTTCGCAGTCGGAACCACGCAGGCGCTGCGCTGGCTGATTCGCAGCCGCGCTCCGAGACAAATCTACTAGATCGACTGCCGTCATCAGCGATCATCCAACCGCTTACCTTTCCCGCAGTGTTACGTCTTGTCCTTTGGAGTTGTTTCTGCAACTCCAGATACTTTCCGGTAAACTGCTGCTCCCAGAAAAACAAATCGAGGTGTCGCTCATGACGATCGGCAAAACCGCACTCGCTGCGCTCGCTGCGCTTGCTTTCCTAGGCGCAATGAATCAATCTGCAACATCGGCAGCTCCCCTGCGAAACTCTGCCGCCGTTCAAAGCGGTCCGCAGTATACAAACGACGCGCAACTCAAGTTTCCCGAAAACTATCGCCAGTGGGTTTACGTGACCACGGGATTCGATATGAGCTATAACCCCACGATGAACATGGGACACCACATGTTCGACAACGTCTTCGTCAATCCGGAGTCATACCAGTCATTTCTCTCTACCGGAACCTGGCCCGACAAAACCATGCTGGTTCTCGAAGGCCGCATGGGCCAGGACAAGGGATCCATCAACAAGCAGGGAACCTATCAGGGAACCGAGGTGATGGGCGTGGAAGTGCA
>JASHTD010000101.1 GCA_030040725.1 Candidatus Sulfotelmatobacter sp.
ATGGTTTCGCCGATGTTGATCGTGGGGAGCATTGCAGATGCGACATAGTAACCAGATCGGGATTTTCTGGCAAGTGGAATTTCGTGCTATAGGGGAAGCACTTTCGAGTGAAAGACTTGACGAAGCGCAGCCGGTCATGCTTTCACGACGTGAAAGAAACGGATGACGGCTACCCCATCCTCGGGCGTGGTCGCGAACAATATCACTTCTTCAAATTCTCTGAAAGAAATGCGACTGTGCGCTGCCATGCATCGGCCGCATCGGCCGGCCGATAACCAGTTTTGTTATTAGGGTTTTCGAAGGCGTGGCCGGCATCGTCATAGATCTTGACGTCGATGGTTTTGCCCAGTTGTTTCATTTGCGATTCGAACTTGTGAACGTCATCAGGGGTGATGCCTTTATCCTGCCCGCCGAAAAGGCCGAGAATTGGAGCGTTAATCTTCTTGAGGGTATCGGGATCGGTGGCGAGATGGCCGTAGTTGATGACGTCGGCGGCGAGTGCGGGTTCTTCGAGCGCCACGTCAAGCGAGTAGCCTCCGCCCATGCACCATCCGATGGCGCCGATGCGTTCCCTCTTCACGTTCGGCAACGATGCGAGATAGTCAAATGCGGCGCCCAGGTCGCGTTTGGCGCGGTCCTCGGGAACTCCGCGCATGATTTCATGAGCTTCCTCGGGAGTGGTGCCGACTTTGCCGCGGTATAAGTCGATGGCCAGAGCTTCGTAGCCCTGATCGGCCAGCCTCGAAGCTTGTTCCTTGACCCAGTCGTTTAATCCCCACCACTCGTGAATCACGATGATGCCGGGAAACGGGCCTTTTCCGGCGGGAGTGTAAAGAATACCCTGGACGGTTTCGTCGCCGCTTTTGTAGGAGACGGCTTTGCCATCGGCGGCGAAGGCATTGGGAATAAATGCAGCGATGACGGAGGCAGCGAGCAAAACAAGAACAAATCTCTTCATGGTTTTCTCCGACCGGTTTGGTATTGAGAAAAACTGAGGCCGATCACAATTCCAATTCCATGTATAACGCACCTGCAATCGGATTATCGCAATACGGCGCTATTTCTTTGAACCCCAGCCTGCGATACATGGCCACCGCATCTTTCATCACCGGTTCAACGGTGTCAAGGCGCATGCGCTGATAGCCGACCTGGCGGGCTTCGGCGATGATGCGGTCGGCGAGAACGCGGCCCAGGCCTTTACCGCGAAATTGCGAGCGCAGGTAAAGTCGCTTCATCTCGCATACGTCGCTCTCGAGCGCATGGAGCGCGACACAGCCGGCGAGTTCGCCCTGGCAATGGGCAAGCAGCAGTCGGCCTTGCGGCGGAGAGTAGCCGCCGGGAAGAGTAGCGAGTTCCTTCTCAAAATTCTGGAAGCAGAGACTGAAACCGAGCGACCGCGCATATTCGAGAAAGAGTTCGCGGGTCTGAGAGATCTGGGCGGGGGATTCGACTTGAGTGAAAGTGAGATTTGCCACCAAGCAGGCAGGACGATTTGACTCGGATTTCACTGCTTAGTTCCTTTGTGAAGTGCAGGTTCCCGTTCGATTCCTACGCGAAGCTCAGTCGCTCAGGGCAGGCTCTCACGCTCCTTACCGCGCGGTTCGGAATGAAATCGGTCGTTTGCTGCCTTTCTGTTCGTTCTGGGTGCCTCGGCGGTAAATAATCTTCACCCCATCAGCATGCCGCCGTTTACGTTCAACACGTGGCCGGTTATGTATGACGCTTCATCGGATGCAAGAAAAGCTACGGCATTCGCAACGTCCTCGACGGTGCCTACCCGGCCAAGCGGAATTTGCTTGGCCGCGTTCTGCTTGAACTCTTCGCCGAGAACTTCCGTCATGGCAGTTTCGATGAAACCGGGAGCGATGGCATTACAAGTAATATTGCGTGAACCGAGTTCGCGGGCAACGGCCATGGTGAAGCCGATTAATCCTGCCTTCGACGCAGAATAGTTCGCTTGACCCGCCTGACCCATTTGGCCGAAGACGCTGGCGATATTGATGATGCGTCCCCAGCGCTGCTTGAGCATGGAACTGGAGACGGCTTGTGTACAAAGATAGGCCGAAGTGAGATTGGTTTGCAGGACCGCGTCCCAGTCGGCGCGCTTCATGCGCATAATGAGTTGATCGCGCGTAACGCCGGCATTGTTGACCAGAATGTCGATTTTCTCGAATTGCGCGATGGCGGATTTAATAGCGGACTTAATCTGCTCTTCGTCAGTCACATCGAGAGGAAAAGTCGCGCCCTTGCCGCCAATGGTTTCGATTTCACGAACCAGTTCGTTCAGTTTTTCCTGGTTCCGCGCAGCGACGGCGACGGTTGCGCCCCTGGCTGCCAGCTTGACGGCGCATGCGCGGCCGATACCTTGCGACGCACCGGTAACAAATGCCACGTGCCCTGAGAGGGACATGTAAATCTCTCCGTTGTGCTTCCTTGCCGATTGAAACGCAAAATTATACGCGCCTAATGAGGTATCGTTTGTGTAACGATTGCGTGTGGCTATTTTGACAAGTAACATGCGAACACTCTTATGTCTCAGATCGCGACGAATGATGTGACCTCCTTGCCAGAACCCTCCAACAAGAAAACGGCCGATGTTATTTCGATTTCAACTTCGGGCCATCGCTCGCCGCAACGGGCATCTGCAGCTGAAGATGCAACCACGGAGAAACTTGCACCCGCAGAACCGGCAACCGAAGTCTTCGCCGTTTACGGTGTGGAGCCCGAGATTCAGGCGTACGCCATGGCGAAGTATTCGCGTTCAGCGCTGTCAATGAAGGAATCGCTGCGCGAGATCAATTCGCAGAAGGCCGAGAAATTCCTCAACACATTTTATTTTCAGTACGGGCACCGATCGATTGCCGACCTCGCGCATATTGCGCTGGCGATTGAGAAACTGTCGATTCTGGCAGCGATTGAACTGGCGGATGAGCAACGCTGGGACGGGCAGGAGCGCTCGACGCGCTACCAGGATTTCAAGAAGAGCGGCTATTACGTTCCTGATTTCGGTGCGGATGGGGATGCACGAAGGCTTTATTGCGACACGCTGGATTTTCTTTTCGCCGAATACGAAGCGCTCTCGGCGCACATGACGCAGCACTTGATCAGCATCACGCCGAGACCCGCCGAGATGAAGCAGGAGCAGTACGAGCGGACGCTGAAGGCCCGGGCGTTTGACATTACTCGCTATTTGCTGCCGCTGGCGACGAACACGTCTTTGGGCGAGATCGTTAACGCGCGAACTCTGGAGACGCAGATCGCGCATTTGTTGTCGCACACTCATAGAGAAGTTCGGCAACTGGGCGAATCGTTAAAGAAGGCGGCGACCTCGGCGGCGTACAACGCGAATTCCGACTCGCTGCAGGAGTTGGTGGAGCAAATTCGTGGAGTAAATGCCGAACTCGGGGAACGCGCTGAACGCGAATTGCTGCGGGAAGTACGGGTTGCGCCAACGCTGGTCAAGTATGCGGATCCGAATCCGTATGAAATGGAAACTCGCCGCGAGTTGCGGCAAGCGGCGCGAGAGTTGATGGCGCACGAACAGCTTGCGCCGTCGAAGGCAATCGTCGATCTACTGGATGAAGAACCGCTGGAAATTGAAATTGCGACTACTTTGCTTTACGAGCATTGCCATTTTTCCTACCGGCAGATCCGGCAGGCGGTGCAGGTTGCGGGCGAGCGGCGCCGGCGCGAGATCATCGACCTCGGTTTACGCCATCGCGGCAAACACGACGAAATGCTGTGCGGATTCCGCGCCGGGCAGCAATTCCGCTTCGACATTCTGATGGATATCGGCGGCTTCCGCGACATGCACCGACACCGGCGCTGCATTCAGGTGATGCAGCAGTCGACCACCCAACATGGATACGAGATGCTGCTCGATGTGGAAGATGCCGGAATGCGCGGGCGATTTGAAGCCGCGATGCGGCGAGCGCAGGCAGCGGTGGAAAAGATTGCGAAGAGCGCGTTTCCTGAGGCAGAAGAGAATTCGCAGTACGCGATTCCGCTGGCGTATCGCAAGCGCGCGCTGTTCAAAATGGATTTTGCCGAGGCAGTGTACATCTCCGAACTGCGCACGACACCCGCGGGGCATGTTTCCTATCGCAATGTGGCTTATGCGATGTATGAGGCCGTGGCGCGGAAGTATCCGGCGCTGGCAAAATATTTTCGTGTGCACGATGTAACCGCACCCGTGGATTTGCTGCAGAGATAAGATGCGTGGGCTTCCAGGCGCTGATTTTACTGCGTCACGGTCGCCTGATAACTCACCGTCTGCCAATGGCCGTT
>JASHTD010000102.1 GCA_030040725.1 Candidatus Sulfotelmatobacter sp.
AGACCAGGTCGACAAAGTGCCAGTAGAGGCCCGCAGTTTCGACGTGGCTCTCATCGTAGCGGCCCTGGTTATAGCCCCGCATGATAAAAGCCAGCGCGATAACACCGCTGATGACGTGGGTCAAATGAAGTCCAGTGACGCTGAAGAAGCACGCACCGAATTGAGTTGCGCCGCCGGTCGGGTTGTAGAAAAGACGCCAGCCTTCGCCAATCATCTTGTACCATTCACGCAGGTGGAGGACCGCGAACGCCGTACCCAGAAGCATCGTAATGCCCAGCCATTTGTTGGCTGAGGTTTTCTGTCCCGCCTGCGTCGCCCTAACTGCTGCCAGCATGCTAAGGCTGCTGGAAAGCAGGATGAAGGTCATGACAATTCCGTTCAAAATCGATGAGAATTCAAACGGCGCCCCCCAGTTCGGGCTGCCGATGCGCATATAACCGTAGCCAAATAGAAATGTGCCGAATGTGCATGCGTCGGAGACGATAAAGATCCACATCCCCAGTTTCTTTTTGTCGATGCCGTATGGAGACGACTCCATCAGCACTTCGTGCTCGGCTGCTTGCGCTGCGGTTCCGATGCTCAGTACGGATTGGCTCATACCGATTCCTCCGAGTGGTTCACAACCAGCCACAACTCAATCGCACCAAGAAAGCCAAACTTCCAGAAGCACGCTAGGTGCCCGCTACAGACGCTTCGGTTGAAGTTTGCATAACGGAAGCATCGCCGTCGTATTCCATCGGGCCGTGATAGATCGTCATTTGCCTCCCGCCGAAATTGTCGAACGGCGGCGGAGATGTTGTATCCCACTCCAACGTCGTGGCTCCCCACGGATTGTCCGAAGCCATGGGGCCTTGGAAGCGGCTCCAAATCGCGTTGTACAAGAAGACAAACTGCACTCCGCCCAGCAGCAACGCGGCGACAGAAATGAATCGGTTGGTAGGCATTAGCGGGGCCATAAAGTCATCCACAAACGCGGAATAACGGCGAACCGCGCCGGTGAAACCCATCAAGTGCATGGTCATGAACACCAGGTAGACGCAGACAAACGTCAGCCAAAAGTGAATTCTGCCGAGCCGCTCGTTCATCATGCGGCCCGACAATTTTGGAAACCAGTAGTAGAAGCCGGCAAAGGTTGCAAAGATGGCGGAGAGGCCCATGGTGAAGTGGAAGTGAGCCACCACAAAGCTCGTCGCGTGCAGATAGGAATCGACTGCAGGTTGCGCCAGAAAGAATCCGCCGATGCCGCCGCTGATGAACAGCGAGATGAAACCGAGGCAGAACAGCATGGGAGTCGTAAACCGTATGTTGGCGCCGTAAAGCGAGGCCGCTAAGACCAGCACCACAATGACGGAAGGAATGGTGATGATCAGTGTCGGCACCGAAAACACCATCGCCATATAAGGGCTCATCCCGCTCACGAACATGTGATGTCCCCAAACCACGAAACTAAGTGCACCAACGGTCGCCATGGCATAGGTGATCACCTTCCAGCCCCCCACCAGAGCTTTGCGAATAAATGTCGGCATGATGTGTGCCACGATTCCAAATGCCGGCAGAATGATGATGTAAACCTCGGGATGTCCGAAGAACCAGAACAAGTGTTGAAACAGGAGCGGCGAACCGCCGGAATGGGGCAGCAACTTGTCATTGAATACCAGCCCGCCGGGAATGAAGAAGCTGGTTCCCCCAAGACGATCGAGCACCAGAAGAAGACAAGTCGGCAACAAGACGGCAAAAGCCAGCAAACTTACCCAGGCGTTAATGAACCATGCCCAAGTCGAGAGTGGCAGCCGCGACAAAGTCATGCCTTTGGTCCGCAGATCGATCACGGTCACGATGAAATTCAGCGACCCCAGGAGCGAGGCCACGCAGAAGAACACAATCGAAAGTCCCCAAAGATTTTGGCCCCATCCCTGACCTGGGCCGGCAACCGGCCCCACGGCGCTTAATGGCGCGTATGCCGTCCAGCCGGAGAGCGGTGGACCATCAGGGATGACAAACGTCGCACAGGCCAAAGCAAAACCAACGAACGTGGTCCAGAACGACGCCATGTTCAAGCGGGGGAATGCCATATCCGCCGCGCCCACCTGGATGGGCAACATGAAATTGCCGTACCCTGCCATCGGCGCCGCCGTCAGCACAAAAAAGGCCATGATCGTGCCGTGCATCGTCATCAGTGACAAGTAGTACTCGGGCGTGAGAACGCCTCCCGGCGCACCATTGGGAGCGAGTCTGCCCAGAAACGGAATGGCAGCAGTTGGCCACGCGAGGTGGATGCGCATGACCCAAGAAAGCGCCATTCCGAAGAATGCCGCGACCAGGCTCAGGGTGATGTACTGGACCCCAATGACTTTGTGATCCACACTGAAGATGTACTTTCGAATGAAACCCTGTGGCGGAGCATGGTGTGCCGCCGCGTGCGTTGTCATTTGCTGCATGTGATCCACTCCACGAGATGTTTTTGTCGAGCCATTCCGAAAGCAGGGGACTTGCGTTTACTGGGCCAGCGCTTGCTGCTTCAACCAGCTATCGAAATCTGCCTCGGACATCACGTTGAGATATGCCTTCATGTTGTAATGTCCAAGACCGCAAAGCTGCGTACAGACAATTTCGAATCTTCCGGTCTGCAGGGCGGTGAAGTGAACCGGAATTACAATTCCCGGCACAAAGTCTTGCTGGATGCGCAACTCGCGTACATCGAACGAATGCCCCACATCTTTGGAGTGGAGCGTGAGTAGTATCGGCTTGTTCACCGGAATAGCCAGCTCTGCAGTGACGATGTCATCCTTGGAATCCGCATCGTGGTCGGTATCGAGACCAAACATATTCTGCGATCCCTCATTAATAAGCTCAGGATGAAGCGGGCCAAATTTGCCGTCAGGCCCCGGATACCGGAAGTAAAACGCAAACTGCCCAGCTTGAACATCGATGCGTTCGGAGTTTGATTCCGGCTGCGTGAAGTAGACTGACCCCCACGCCTTCGCACCAATGGATGAGAGCACGAGAATCTCTATCCCCACCACGACACAGGCGAAGATGATGAGTGGCTTGGCGCCACCGGGAAACGACTTCATCCTGCGCGCGCCCTTGCTATCGCCGTAGAGGAAAGCAAGTGCCGCAAGAACCAGTTGCCCAGCAATGAACAAAGTGCCGGCGCCGAATAGGGTCTCTTCGATCTGGTGGTCGATGTTGGGTCCATGAGCGGAAATATCGACCGGCATCCACCACACGTGCGCGATCACGCAATAGACGATTGCCAGCGTGATGATCGTCACTACCACGGCAAATACTTTTCCCGGCATGAGTCCCCCAGTTTGATTTGGGCTTGAAACGGCAACTTTCAGCTCTCGGGGCGGTTCCACAGGATGCCGCCCCGGTGCGATTTTGAATCTACTTTGCCTTGAAAGTGAAGCTGACGGCAGTCGGTTTACCGGAAGCAACCGTCACATTCTGCGTCTGAGTTCCGTAGGTTTCCTGCCACGCGGTCAGGGTGTAATTGCCTGGCGCCAGGTTATCGAGCTTGAAAGAACCGCTGTTGTCGGTGACCCCATACGGTCCTTTCACCACCACGATGTAGGCCTGCATCCAGGGATGGACGTTACACTTCACCGGAATGGGAATTTCTTCGCTGCCCCAGGTTATGTCCAGAGGTGGGCCTCCCGGCATTTGCGACTTGTTCCATGCGGTATTCTTTACGGCTTGCGGGTGAATGTTGTGCAAGGCCTGGTCGTCGTTCACTATCTTCATGTGCTGACCTGCGTCGACAGCCACCACGTGGGGGAAATACTGACAACCTTTTTGTTCAAGCTGGACAGGTTGCGATGAAGCCGCCTCATTACCGGCCAGACCCTGGCTTATGTAAACAACTACGTTCGCCAGTCCTCCGTTCGCACCCACCACAACATTTTCTGTAGTAACAGGCTTATCTTTATGAGCCGCCGCGCAGCTTGGATCTTTGGACATATCGATCCCGCGCTGGTGTGGAGCTGTGCCGTCAAGCTTAACGGTACCTGTGACCTGGCCCGCGGATGCCGCATTCACACTACTTGCCGAATGAACCAGGGCGAACGCGAAAATTAATAAGACCGGGACTAGCAATTTGTATCCAGTTTTCATCGATTTTTCTCCTTGTGATTCGTGACACCGGTGCGGCCATTAACTGGTTGCCAAGGCACGTAACGTCGCAACCAGGCATGAATGTATTCTCCAGAAAACTGGTCGCTGCAAACGTCTGTGTACAATGGGCGCGTTGACGAAGCCAACCACAAAGCATCACCGCAGGAAATCACGGCCGTAAAACTTTTTTCGGAAGAGCTCGCTTAACTCGAATGAAGTGATCCATCCCCCCACACATCCCCCATTGACTGGGAACTCTAGCGATCGGTGGCACGGATACTACTTCAAAGGTCATTCAGAGTCTGTGCTACGCATCACTCATCAAGGTGATAAAAATCACAAATTAAGGAAAATAAGGAA
>JASHTD010000103.1 GCA_030040725.1 Candidatus Sulfotelmatobacter sp.
CGCACCCTTCAAATAGGGCTCCGGATGCGGCTTTCCGTTGGTGACGTCATCGGCCGTGACCATCACCGGAGGATCTGGCACTCCCACCAGCCGCAGCCGGTCTGCGGCTAAATGGCGAGAACCGGAGGTGACCACGCCCCATCGTCCCACGGGAATCGAGCCGACGAAATCAATCGCGCCGGGCATCGCGACGAGGAGATGATGATCATCGCTCTCCTCTTCTTCCAGACGCCGCAACTCCGCCTCCGCATCTAAGTGGGGCGCAACTCTGCGAATCACCTCGAGCGCGCGCACGCCGTGTGCAATGGCCACGACTTTTTTTTCATCAATCCCCCGTTCGCGCGCCCATAGGCGCCAATGGCGCTCCACGCTGCTGGTGGAATCAACTAGAACACCATCAAGGTCAAGAAGGATTGCGGAACACGAAAATGTGGTCATTCGTTTTTTTGTATCACAGAGGGCGGACGGGACGGGTTAACCAAAGAAGAAATCCGCTCGCCGCTATGCAGGCAAGACCCCCTGCGCTAGAGGTTTAAGCGTCGCCTCGCCCGCCTGGTTACGCAGCAACATATGCCGCTGGCGAAAATGCGCTTTGGCACGCTGGCCCCAGGCGCGGACGAACCAATAATTGAGGCCCGCACCCAGAACCGAGCTGGCGATGGGAATCATGCGCCCAGCCCACCGCTCGACCACATCCGCACTGGCGCTGGCGGCGATGCGCTGAATCACCCGAGGAACAAATTTGTTCACGAATTCCTTTTCGATCAGCTCGCGGCTGATGTCAACCCCTGCCGCGCTGGCCGCGGCGATCCAAAGTTCGGCGATCTCGTCGTCGGTATTGAACTGAAAGCCGTAAATCAGACTGAGCTTCTGAATCGTGCGCATAGTAATGGCGGAGAGAATTCCGAGATCAGGCAGAAGGGTGATCAACCCCCCCAGGCCGAAACCTGCGCCCTCAGCGGCAGCGAGCTTCATGCCGCCGCGGACCACGTTGTCAGCAACGCTGTCGAGTTCCTCGATCTCCAGCGAGTAGGTTCCGTGATAGCTGCTGATTGGAAGACGGTAGGCGGTGCGAAGCTGGATGAGAAATCTTTCAGGATCGACCTGGACCTTGGAATAGGTGTTGGTCAGACCTTTAATGAGTGCTTTCTCGACGCGGGTGCGAAGCCAGGATTTTGTTGCTGTTTCGTCCATTCATTTGACATTACCGCAGCGTGGGAGAAAACGCTATCGGGGACATGCGGTGGCTAACCCGAATCGGTGTGGTGCCACATCTGCGGTCGATGCTGTGTGCGGAGCTGGAGGCAACCGTGTGCTAGCATCAAAGATTAACAATCAATGCCAATTGGAAAATTGCAGATAATCCCCCTCGGTGGGCTGGGCGAGTTCGGTATGAACTGCATGGCTTTCCGGTGGGGCGATGACATCATTGTTGTGGATGCGGGGCTGATGTTCCCCGAAGCGGAGTTGCTCGGCGTTGACATCGTCGTGCCCGACATTTCCTACCTGATTGAAAATCGGCAGCACGTGCGAGCCATCGTGCTGACGCACGGACATGAAGATCATATCGGCGCGCTGCCGTGGATTCTCTCCGAACTGAACGTGCCGGTGTGGGGAACGGAATTCACCCTCGCATACGTGGAAGACAAACTGGACGAGCACGGCCTGCTGGACGATGCCGACCTGCGCGAGATTCGCGCGGGCGAGCAATTCAAGATCGGGGCTTTTACTATTGATCCGATTCGCGTGACCCACAGCCTGGTGGATTGCGTCGCGCTGGCGATTCACACGCCTATCGGGGTTGTGATCCATACCGGGGATTTCAAGGTCGATCCCACGCCTACGGACAATCACCTTTTCGATCTCCATTCTTTTGCGGAATACGGAAAGCAGGGCGTGCTGGCGCTGTTTCAGGATTCGACGAACGTCGAGCGCAAAGGCTACACGCCGAGCGAGCGGGCGGTGCGGCGGAAGTTTGACGAAGTTTTTGCGCACACCAAGCGGCGGCTGTTTATTTCCTGTTTTTCGTCGTCGATTCATCGGATTCGGCTGGCGGTGGAATTGGCATACCAACACGGGCGCAAGGTGGCGTTCATTGGCCGCTCGATGAATAACTCGGCCGAGATTGCCGAGGATCTGGGATATCTCGAAGTGCCGGATGGGCTGGTGATCAATCCTGGCGAGATGAAGAATTTTCCACCGGAAAAGGTGTGCGTGATGATCAGCGGCACGCAGGGCGAGCCGATGTCAGCGCTGTCGCGCGCAGCGGTGGATAATCACAAGCACGCGAAGATCGAGAAGGGCGACACGGTGGTGCTTTCGTCGCGCATCATTCCGGGGAACGAGAAGACGATCTACCGCATGATCGATCACCTCTTCCGGCGCGAAGCGTACGTGATTTACGAAGACGGAACGTCGCCTCCGGTTCATGTCAGCGGGCACGCCAGCCAGGAAGAGCTGAAGCTGATCATCAATTTGACGAAGCCTAAATATTTCATCCCTATTCATGGCGAGTACCGGCAACTCAAGCTGCACGCCGAGATGGCGGCGGCCATGCACAACTCGGTGGAAAAAGTGATTCTGCTGGAAAGTGGAGATGTTCTCGAATTCGACGAACATAATGCCCGCAAGACGGGCAAGGTTAACGTGGGCCGGGTCTGCATCGATTCCGGGTCGCGCACCGATGTGGTGGAGGATTTGATTATCAAAGACCGGCGGCACCTGAGCGAAGACGGCATCGTGCTGCCGATCATCGCTATCAACAAGCTTTCCGGGCGAGTCGAAACCACTCCGGAGATTGTGACGCGCGGCTTCAATCCGGGAGAAAACGGTTTCATGGAAGAAGCGCGGCGGATTGTGGAAGATACGCTGGCGCAGTCGAGCGAAGAGGAAAAGGCTGACTACGGAGTGATCAAGGAAAAAATCCGCGCCGATTTGAAGCGATACATTTCCCGACAGACGCAGAAGCGTCCGCTGATCATGCCGGTGATTTTGGAGATTTAGGTGTCTACATGGTTGCCCTCTCCGATATTCAAGCCGCGCGCCAGCGGCTTCGCGGTGTGGCAGTTCATACTCCTCTGATCGAATTCAAGCTGTGCGCGGAAGATCCGCGGCGGCTGTTTTTGAAGCCGGAAAATCAGCAGCCGATCGGTGCTTTCAAATTGCGCGGAGCTTACAACAAAATCGCTTCGCTCAGTGCCGAGGATCGTAAGCGAGGGGTTATCACTTATTCGAGCGGCAATCATGCGCAAGGCGTGGCTTACGCGGCGCGCGCGCTCGGCGCGAAAGCGGTCATTGTCATGCCGAACAATGCGCCTGCCATCAAGCGCGAGGCAACGGCGGCGTTGGGCGCGGAGATCGTTGTAGTTGGGCCAGGGAGCGCTGAGCGGCAAGCCAAAGCGGAAGAACTGGCAGCGGAACGCGGATACGTCATCGTGCCGCCCTATAACGACGAACAGATCATTGCAGGCCAGGGCACGATCGGCCTGGAGATTCTCGAAGATATGCCGGAAGTCGAAATGGTTCTCGCGCCTGTGGGCGGCGGAGGGATGCTTAGCGGCATAGCGACGGCGATCAAGTTGAGCAGGCCATCGGTAAAAGTAATTGGCGTGGAACCGGAACTTGCCGGAGACGCCCGAGCGAGCTTTCGTGCAGGCAAGATCATTCAGTTCCCTGCCGATGAAGTGTCGCGCACCATCGCCGATGGATTGCGCACGCAAAGCGTCGGGCCAATTAATTTCGAGCATATCCGGCAATATGTCGACGACATTATTACGGTTACGGAGGACGAAATCCGGCAAGCAATGAAATATCTTGCCTCGAACTCCAAGACGATAGCCGAGCCGAGCGGCGCAGTTGCGGTTGCTGGATTCATTTTTCATGCCAGTCAACTGCCGCGCACG
>JASHTD010000104.1 GCA_030040725.1 Candidatus Sulfotelmatobacter sp.
GGTGCGAATTCCTCCGGCAGCCTTGAATCCGACCGCCATTCCCGTTTGCTCCGCATATTCGCGGATCGCTCGCGTCATGACGAGAGTGACCGGCAGCGTCGCATTGACCGCCTCTTTACCCGTGGAAGTCTTGATGAAATCAGCGCCAGCCATCATGGCAACCAGGCTTGCTCTGGCCACGTTGCGCAAGGTCAGCAGGTCGCCAGTGGCGAGAATGACTTTCATGTGCGAGGCGCCACAAGCCTGCTTGAAGGCGGCAACTTCGTCATATAACGCCTGCCAGCGAGCTGCGAAAACATGCGCGCGCGTGATAACTACGTCGATTTCCTGCGCGCCGGCTTCTACCGAGCGGCGAATCTCTGCAACCCGTTCGGCCAGCGGCGAGAGCCCGGCGGGAAAACCGGTAGAGACAGCCGCGACCGGGATGCCGCTACCCTCTAGTGCGTGCAGCGCTGTTTCGACAAACAGGTGGTAAACGCAGACAGCAGCCACTTTGATGTTCAGATCTTCGATTCCCAGTTGCCGCACCAGATCCTGCTGCAGCGGCTGCCGCGCCTTGGCGCACAAACGACGCACGCGCTCATCGGTATCGTCCCCCGAGAGCGTAGTCAAATCCATGCAGGTGATGGCTCGAAGTAGCCACGCCGCCTGCCATTCTTTTTTCACCGTTCTGCGCGCAACCTGCGTCTGGGCACGGCGCTCGACCGCGCTGGTATTGACCCGCACCTCCCGTAGCCAGTTCAGATCGAGAGGAACCCCAGCGTTCGGCAGCAACTGGCGGCCATTGAGTACTGCGAGGCCAGTTTGCTGGCGTTCGGCAAGCCCGGGGGTTGCGTGCGATTCTCGCAGATAATGGCTTGCCGACACTCGATCTCCCCTTAAGGCTCAGGCAAAGCGAGAGAGCTTGCTCGCGTTGCAATTGTACGGCATGCAATCACTCAAGGCGAGTTGCGCCGGTAGCGCTTCCGCAAGCTTTGCCAAGAAAAAAGTTCGGACCCTGCTGCGAAGGTTTACAATTGCCGTCGATTTTCCCAGTATGCCGAAAAACTCTTCCCTTCAGCGCAACACGCCTCTGTCGGCCGGGGTGCGCCGGGAGTTGCTGCAGTCTGCGCAGCGAGTGATGAAGCATGCGCACGCCCCTTACTCGAAGTTCCGGGTGGGAGCGGCGATTCTTCTCGCAGATGGCAGGATTTTTTCCGGATGCAATGTGGAAAACGCCTCCTACGGAATGACGAATTGCGCCGAGCGGACCGCGATCTTTTCGGCCGTGGCGGAACTTGGGCCGAAAATTGAAATCCGCGCCGTGACGGTGGTGAATGATCACGGCGTGCCTTGCTCGCCCTGCGGCGCCTGCCGCCAGGTAATTTACGAATTTGGCCCCGACGCAACCATATTTTTTCAGGGCGCGAATGGACCGAAACAAGCCCACATCACGGAGCTTCTTCCCGAGGGGTTCCGCCTCCAGTGAATCCTGCTGCCGCTTCAACGCAGAATTTTCGCGCGATCGACGTCATCCGCAAGAAACGGGACGACAGCGAACTGTCACGCGAGGAAATCGAATCTTTCGTTAGTGCATATACCCGCGATGAGATTCCCGATTATCAGGTCGCTGCATGGCTGATGGCGGTTGTGCTGCGTGGCATGACTCGCGACGAAACGGCTGCCCTCACCGATGCGATGCTGCGCTCCGGAGAAGTGCTCGATCTCTCCTCGCTCCCGGCAAGAAAGGTGGATAAGCACTCGACCGGCGGAGTCGGCGACAAGACCTCCCTGGTACTGGCGCCGCTTGCGGCGGCCGCCGGTGTTGCCGTTCCCATGATCAGCGGCCGAGGCTTGGGGCATACCGGTGGCACGCTCGACAAACTTGAAGCCATTCCCGGATTCAATGTGAATCTGCCGGTCGCGCGGTTTTGTCGTGTGCTCGAGGCTTGCGGCTGCTGCATGATCGGCCAGACGGCGGAGATTGCTCCGGCCGACCGCAAACTCTATGCGTTGCGCGATGTGACCGGCACGGTCGAAAGCCCCTACCTGATTTGCGCTTCGATCATGAGCAAGAAACTGGCGGAAGGGATCGACGCGCTCGTGCTGGATGTAAAGACCGGCTCGGGCGCGTTTATGAAGAACGAAAACGACGCTGTGTTTCTTGCCGAGTTGATGGTCGAAACCGGCGAACGGATGGGCAAGAAAGTTGTCGCACTCATCACCAACATGGATCAACCGCTGGGAAACACGATCGGAAACGCGCTGGAAGTGGTTGAAGTCGTCGATATTCTGAACGGCCGCGGCCCGGAAGATTTGCGGCAGTTATGCCTTGAGCTAGCCGGATGGATGCTTTATCTGGGCGGAGTCGCCAACAACGTCGCAGAAGGTAAAAAGCGCAGTCAGCAACTGATCGCTTCCGGCGAAGCATTGCGAAAATTCCGGCAAATGGTGGAACTGCAGGGCGGAGACGTTCGCGCCATCGATGATCCCACCAAGCTTCCGCAGTCGCGGCGCACCACGGCGGTTCGTAGCCCAGGAAGCGGATATATCGCGTCGCTGCAGTGCGAACAGATTGGAACTGCATGCGTTATTCTTGGTGGTGGAAGGGAACGTAAAGAAGATTCTGTTGATCCCGCAGTTGGAATCGTGCTCCGCAAAAAAGTCGGGGAATCGGTCACGGCCGGCGAACCTCTGGCTACAATTCACTACAACTCAGAAGAGCGGGCAGAGCGAGCGCGAGAACTGATCGAGGCGAGCTATCAGATCTCAGATTCACCGACCCACGAAAAGAGTCCGCTGATTCATCGAGTGATCGGATCCGGGGAGAATAATTAAATGGGGCATTACACGGGAACTCTTGGCATCCTGAC
>JASHTD010000105.1 GCA_030040725.1 Candidatus Sulfotelmatobacter sp.
GGCCGCTCCGGAGGATTCGGCGAAACCGCGTCTCGCGGCGGGTTGCCGCTGGGGCGGCACTGAACAAGACCGGGTCATTCTGTTTCCCGAAGGCGCGATCAAGCTGCAAGGCACGGGACGGCAGGTGCTCGAACGCTGCGATGGCCAGCGAACATTCGGAGAAATCATCCAGGAATTGCAGAAGCAGTTTGCGGATGCGGATCCCGCGAAGATTCGTTCCGACATCAGCCAGTTCCTCGAACAATTGCGGCATAAGCGGATCGTGGATTACTAGGTTCTCGCCAACCGGCGACCTGCATTAGTGCACGCGAGAAGAACGCCGCCTCTGCGACTTGCTCGTCGCTTTCTTCCCTGCTTTCGCATTGTTCTCGACGCGCAATTTCCAAGCGGCTCGCAAGGCGCCTTCCAGCACATCTTCGTTTACCTGAGCGAGGCGGACGTGAGTCATCCCACCTTTTCCCCAGCCGCCGGGAACGGGCAGGAACACCTCGGGAAGTTCGCGGACGAAGTCGGCCTGCTGCTCAGGTGTGAGCTTTACGTTTCCGTAACCTTGGGCAATCGACGCGAGCGTGGCGAAGATTCTGCCGCCCACACGAAAATCGGCCGCTCCCATGTGCGAGCCTTCTTCCGCGCCTTCAAGGCTCAAAGCGATGCGGCGAAAATCGGAAGCGTTCATGCTCTTACTCGCTTTGCGGCCACCGGAGCAAAATCAGTCTCCAAAGCTGATTCCGATCGCGCGCGCGGCGCGGACAACCTCGCCCTGCGGATCGACCGATTTCAGATGGCCGATGGCATGGGCGACGTCGACCGAAATGATGGAATCGCCATGCAGAGCGACCATCATGCCGAACCCTCCGGCGGCCACCAGGTCGACGGCGGCTACACCGAAGCGAGTTGCCAGGATGCGGTCGAAGGGCGAGGGCGAACCGCCGCGCTGAATGTGCCCGAGCACGCTGACCCGCACGTCTTTATTCGCGCCGCGAGCGATGGAATTGCCGATCAGGTTGCCGACCGAACTGGCGCGCCGGTTTTCTTTGAACTCCTGCGGCAGCTTGACGCCCTCAGCGACCACGACAATGGTGAAGTCTTTGCCTTGTTTGTCGCGCTCAGCGATGTGCTTACAGACATGCTCGATTGTGAAGGGAATCTCCGGAATCAGGATGACGTGTGCTCCGCCGGCGATGCCGGCTTCGAGCGCGATCCATCCGCAATCGCGTCCCATCACTTCGACGACCATCACGCGATGATGCGATGCTGCGGTGGTGTGAATCTTGTCGATCGCGTCGGTGACGGTGTGCAACGCGGTATCGAATCCAAAAGTTACTTGTGTCGCGGATAGATCGTTGTCGATGGTCTTTGGCACGCCGACGATTTTCATTCCCTTCTTGAAAAGGTCGTAGCCAATTTTCTGCGAGCCATCGCCGCCAATGGTAATAATGGCGTCGATGCCGAGCTTTTTCGCGTTCTCAATGATCTGCCCGGAAATATCGCGGGAGACCTCTTTGCCATTTTCTGCGGTCTTGTAATGGAACGGATCGCCTCGATTGGTGGTACCAAGAATCGTTCCGCCGCGCGGCAGAATGCCGCTGACGTGCTTGAGCGTAAGCTCGAATGATTTCTCTGGCCAGATCAGGCCGTCGAAGCCATCGGGAATGCCGATGACCTTCCATCCGTACTTGATGATGGCGGCTTTCGTAGCGGCGCGAATGACCGCGTTGAGGCCGGGAGCGTCGCCCCCTCCGGTTCCGATGCCAATACAGCGAATGTCAGACATAGATGTGCGTTAATTAATTTTGGGATTGATCTTTTACGATACTACGAAGGCAGCAGAATGCGAGGCAGTTTCGGCTCGCTCGGAGTAACTAACGCTCGCATTGAGGTTTGGCCGAAGGTAAGTTGACGCATGTAAAGTCGAGAGCAAGACGCTCAGGGCAGAAGGTCAAGCTTCGCGACTTCTGCAAAAGCGCGGAAGTCCTTATCGCGACTGAGCAGCGGAATGCCATGATCCACGCAGGACTGAGCGATCAGCGCATCTCCAAGGCGCGCCCGGCGCCCTTTCGCCAGAACCCTCGCGCGTAGCGCGCCCGCTCTTTGCCAGAACCCTTCTTTTGTCTCAAGCAACGGAATGCGCATGAGAGTCTCTTGAAAATCGAGCGGAAGCGGCGACTGGCTGAGAAGTTCAGTCAGTACGGGCGGGGTCATCACGAGCTGGCGGTCAGCCAGAGCCTTGTCCAGTAATTGCGCGTCCTCGCCCTCTTCGCCCTGCAGAAATGCGATCCATGTGCTGGTGTCGGCGACAATCACTAGTGAAAGGTTAGCGGTCGTCTTTCAGTTCAGATGCAGTGCGGGTGAAGCGAATCTTGCCGCGAAATTGGCGCATTCTCTCATATGCCTGCGACGCAGCAAGCAGTTCTAGTCCGGTGCGGACTGTCTGCGTGATGCCTGTCCCGCTCGCGCGTTGAGCTTTCTCAAGCAGTACTGCCGGAATCTCCACGGTAATTTTGCGCGCTTCCATACTGATCATGATACCATAGTCAGTACCAGCATTTTATATGGCCTATGAGGGAAATGGCTGAGAACGCCTGACTTGACCGTAGCCCTCGTCGAGCACCCCAAGTTGAAGTCTACGATGCTGCCGATCTGGGGCCCTGATACGGCGGAAAATTCCGCTCCCCACTCTGGATCGCGAACTGTGGGCGCAGACGAAGGAGTGGAGTTGTTAGGAACGTGAGATTTGGAAATCCCGGTTCTTGCCAAAGAGGCGAGAAGTGGGGCACCCGGCACGACAGAATCCCGACGCGCCCCGTTCGATTGGGAGGAAGTGAAGAAACTACGCGACGAAGGACGGCCCTAGAACTGGGGATCCGAGACATCCACTGGGATTCGTGCGCCTCCTACTGCGTCACGGTAACAGTCACCGAATTCGAGGTGATGACATTACTCCCGCTGGTGTACTGCGCATAGACCGTCGCGGTACCTGTGGTAGTCGACGACTCCACGCACATCGGATCCTCGCCGTTTTCGACGCTTATGAGGCTCGTGTTATTGGTTTGCCAAGTCACACTCGACGTGACTGGAACGGACTGACCGCCGGCATTCGCCGTTGCCGTAAAACAGGTGGTAGCGGTTGAGCTTACAGGCAAGGTCACCGAGTCCGGGCTAACCAGGACGCTCGTGACGTTCCCCAGAGTCACAGTTGCAGTCGCAGTGGCGCTGGCCGTGCCGGAGGAGGCCGTAATTGTGCTCGTTCCTGCCGAGATACCCTTCAGCAGACCGCCGGTCGAGATGGTCGCAACACTAGGCGTATCACTCGACCAGCAAACCGTCGTCCCCGTGCAGCTGGTGCCAGCGGTGAGGGTCAGCGCGTTTCCGTTGCTGTCAGTGCCAGCCGCATTCAGCTGCACGGTGTCGCCAATGCTGACCGTAGGAGCAGAGGGATCAATCGCGATGCTGGCAACGGTCGGGTTGACAAAAAATCCGCTGCAGCTCGCCGCCAATGCAAGCACAAAAAGCACCGCACACGCCCCCGCCAGACGCAGCTTCTGTTTCTTCGACAGCATGGTTTCAGAGACTCCCATGGACGCACTTTTTAGGCGCTAACGCCGACCTCTACGATACGATTCTCGCCTGAGCAGTGATGTAAAAAATTGTAGCAGAGAAGCTCGCCGGTCAAGCCCCGGCGGTACCTTGGTGCATACTCACAACCAGCAAGGCTAATGCCCTGC
The DNA here is from genome assembly GCA_030040725.1 of Candidatus Sulfotelmatobacter sp. Classification (GTDB taxonomy): domain Bacteria; phylum Acidobacteriota; class Terriglobia; order Terriglobales; family Acidobacteriaceae; genus Sulfotelmatobacter. The sequence goes on from JASHTD010000105.1 coordinate 3,726, forward strand.
CTGGGATAAGAACGCCGAACCGTTTTGCGCTTGCAATAAAAATGGCCGGCACCGTAATGCGGTGCTGGCCATTAGTTTCGTTCCCAACCGAAGCTACCCTTTGTGCGGCTCCTTCGGAGGAGCTTCGTGCTTTGGCGCAGGAGCGGGTTTCGGAGCGGGGTGCGCCGCAGCTTTGGGCGCGGGCTTAGGCGCCGCCGGTTTCGGAGCAGGTTTGGGTGCAGCTTCGTGCTTCGCCGCAGGAGCGGGGTGAGCCGCGGGCTTTGGTGCGGCTTCGTGTCGCGCCTCGGGAGCCGGTTTTGCCGCAGGCTTTGGTGCGGCTTCGTGTCGCGCCTCAGGAGCCGGTTTCGCCGCCGGTTTCGTCTCCGGGTGGGTTGCCGCACGATTCTCGGTTGGATGACTGGCTGCCGGATGACTCGGCGCAGGATGGCTGGCTGCAGCGTGGTTTTCTGCCGGGCGCTTCGCGGACTCTCCGCCTTTCTCGGGAGGAGCCGAGGCGCGGGCTTCCTTGGGCGACATCTTGGGAGCGTGATAAGTTCCTCCCGCAGATCTCGCTGCGACTACTCCCTTTCCGCTGAATTCGCCAGGCCTGGCCGTAGCGGCTACGGCCGGTCGTCCATGGTTCGCTGAAGCAAACATAGCGCGGTTCTTGCTTGCGGCCTCGCGCTGCTGCGTCTGCGCGGCAACGGGAGGGGTGTGCTGTTGGTGCATGTACGTCACCTGCGCCGGCGTGGGCCGCACCGCCACGCCTCCCGGGCCGCCGTTGAAGGCGACGTGAGAACTGTTATTGACGATGACCGTCTTGTTCACGTAGACGTTCGTGATGACGGTCGTATTGACGTGCACGACGGCGGTGTTATAGAAGAAAGCACCGCCACGCCATTCGCCGCCGTAAAAGCCATTACCTCCATAACCGAATCCATAGTTAACGCCGCCGTAAAAGCCGACCGTCGGTCCCCAGTAGCCGGCGTTCCAGGCGTAAATACCGTTATTCCAGCCCCACCACCCGGGCGTCCACAATAATCCTGGTTGGGGAGCTTCGACCCAAGTGCCGGGAACCCAGTAGTAGCCGTCATCGTCATCCCAGGCCCAGTAACCGGGTGTCCACATAAAGCCGGGGCCGGGACAGATTGGTTGATCATAGACAGGTAGCGCAGGCGGCCCGATGCGCACAAAGATTCCGATCTGCGCTGCGGAAGCAGAAGAGAACATAGTCGGAATCGTCAGGACCAGAATTCCAAACAGAAGGGCGTGTACTACACGATGCAATTTCATGTCGTTCCCTCGCGCCCGGCCGCTCGCGCGCTCTCGATGGCAGAGCTCGCAACCGGGCAGATTTTGTGCAAACGCTGCACTGAAAAGGCCCAACAACATTTCTTTACAATTTACCTCAAAGAGTTGGAGTCATTTAAGGGAAAAGAAGTTGGTTGGAGGAATAAGGATAGACGTGCGTTGGAGTGAATTCCTCCTGGAAGGCAGGGCTTGCGGGGTCGCTGCGCTAGATTGCACAAAAAACAGGGCGTAAAAAGCCAGGACTGGAATCCCAGTCCTGGCCGTCGCCAATTGCATTTCACGAAAATGTTTGCTGTCGTGGCCTATTGTTTTGGTTTCTCCTTGGGCGGCTGCTTAGCCGGGGCAGCAGGTTTTGGCTTAGGAGCTGGAGCAGGCTTGGCTGCCGGAGCAGGTCTGGCCGCGGGTGCAGGCTTCGCAGCCGGAGCAGGTCTCTCCGCCGGAGCAGGCTTGGCTGCCGGAGCCGGTTTCGCTGCCGGAGGCGTTGCCCGCGCTTCTTTCGGTGACATGGCAGGCGCATGATACGGTGCGCCAGCCGACTTGGCCCCAACCACTCCCTTTCCGCTGAACTCGCCGGGACGCGCAGTCGCCGCCACCGCCGGTGCGCCATGGTTATTGGAAGCGAACAACGCTTTGTTCTGGCTGGCCGCATGTTCGTGCTGCACCTGTGCGGCTACAGGTTGCTGGTGCGGCTCACGGGCGGCTGCCTCTTCCTCCGCAGTGGGACGAGCTACTACTCCGCCTTCGCCGCCATTGAACGAGACGTGGGATTCGTTATTCACAATCACGGTGCGATTCACGTAGACGTTGGTCACGCTAACCGAATCCACATGCATGACAGCGGTGTTGTAGAAGAAAGCTCCGCCACGCCACTCGCCGCCGCCGAAGCCGACGCCGCCGTATCCGAAGCCGTAGTTAACGCCGCCGTAGAAGCCGATATGCGGTCCCCAATAACCGGCGTTCCAAGCATAAACGCCGTTGTTCCAGCCCCAATAACCTGGTGTCCACAACAAACCGACAGGCGCAACCACCCAAGTGCCGGGCACCCAATAGTAGCCGGCGTCGTCGTTCCAGGCCCAGTAGCCGGGCGTCCACAAGTAGCCGGGACCCGGGCAGATAGGTTGCTCGTAAACCGGCAGCGCAGGCGGACCGATGCGCACCGAAATGCCGATGACGAGCTGCGCCGAAGATGGAGAAGAGAGAGCCGCTGGAATGATCAGCAGCAAGATCCCGAAAACCACAAAGCGAATTACAGGGTGAAGTTTCATTGTCTTTCCCTCAAGCCGGTATTCTCGCCTGAATTCAGGCTGCAACAAAACCGGACCTGAGACATTAAAACACTTTTGGGTTGAGGATGTTGCGGTACTGTTATAAAACTTGGTGCGACAACGGCTTGCGCAAATGTTTCTCGGGAGATAAGCTCTCGCCGCATGAGACTCTTCTCGATCGGATTGCTTGTTCTTGCAGGTGTCTTCACTCCCAGCCTTGCCTTTTCTCAGCAAGCCCCTGAGCCTGCGGAGGGCAATTTTGTGATTCACGATTTTCACTTCCGTTCGGGCGAGGTCTTGCCTGAAATGCGCCTGCATTATCTGACTTATGGCAAGCCTGTAAGTGACGCGACGGGACGAGTCACCAACGCCGTGATGATTCTTCACGGCACGACAGGAAGCGGACAGAGTTTTACGCACGCCAACTTTGCCGGTGTTCTCTTCGGTCGGGGCCAACTGCTCGACACCAACAAATATTTCATCATTCTTCCTGACTCGATCGGCCACGGCCGCTCCACCAAGCCGAGCGATGGCATGCACGCGCACTTTCCTCATTACGATTACGCGGATATGGTCGCCGCACAACATCTGCTGCTCACCGAAGGCCTGAAGATCAATCACCTGCGCCTGCTGATGGGCACTTCGATGGGCTGCATGCATTCGTTCATGTGGGCGGAAACTTATCCTGATTTCATGGACGCAGCGATGCCCCTGGCTTGCCTGCCGGTCGAAATCGCAGGGCGCAACCGCATGATGAGGAAAATGATAATGGACGCGATCATCGGCGATCCCGCTTATATGGGCGGTGACTACAAAGAGGAACCGATTGCGGGACTGCGCAGCGCGATGAATGTGTTTCTGATCATGACCAGCAGCCCTCTGCAGATGCAGAAGGACTATCCCACGCGCGAACAGGCGGATGCCTTCCTGGAACGTTACATGAAAGAGAGGCCGCAGGCATTCGACGCCAACGATATGGTCTATGCCTTCGACGCGTCGCGCGACTACAATCCCGAGCCGAATCTGGGTGATATCAAGACGCACGTCATGTTCGTGAATTCGGCCGACGACCAGATCAATCCTCCGGAACTGGGGATCGCGGAGCGGGAAATCAAGAGAGTGAAGAATGGGAAATTTGTTCTGCTGCCAATCACAGATCAAACCCGCGGACACGGCACGCACTCGCTGCCGGCAGTGTGGAAGCAATATTTAGCGGAATTGCTGGCTGAGAGCGAGCACTGAAACTAATTGGTTCGCCGCGAACGCCCGATGCGCTCGTCGATGGGCTTGCGGCCGGCGAATCCCTCTTCGGTGCCGTGCCAGTGAGTGATGGAGGGCTCGCCCATCTTCCAGCAGAGCAGGACGATGCCTCCATCGACTTCGCAGGGAAAATCGAGCAGGCCGATATCGAGATCTTTCACCTGGACGCCAATAGAATCGATCTCCGCGAGCGCATCCTTGGCGCGCTGCTCGGCCTTCGCGCGCTGCGCCTTGCGGTGCGCGGTGGCGATGACATCGACTCGCGTGCCGCCATTGAGGAAGATGCGCTGGCTCAGCGCCTGCATCTCGCCATCGACTTCTTCCATCAGCTTTTTGGCGTTGATCGCCGTACGCAGCAGCGACTCGAGGACCGGCAGCAGCGATTGCGCTTCGTCAAGGGTGAACGTTCGATCGGACATAGACATGTCTATTTTAGCGCAATCTGCCTTGCGAGGGATCGGGAGAAGTGGCTGTGTTTACATCGACGTAGATCTTCGGAGAGGAAGTCCCCGGCGCGTAGCATTCGTCGTCGCGGCTGTAATTCGCGCAGTGCGCGGCGACATCTTTCCTCCGCGGCGATTGTGCGAACTGCCAGACTTCGGCAAATGAAACGCCGCTCTGAGCAGGGGCCGGAGCATCTTTCGGAAACGAGCACCCAGGCGAAGGTGGACAGGCATCGTTGATGGCCCAATAAATAATTTGCCTTCCGCCGGCATGACTACGAACGTCCTCAGCAGTGACGACGTTGCCGTCGTCTGCATTGGGAATGCCGGAACAATAAATGCCGGCGCGGAATCCGCCCGCGATGACGGCGTCGACCCAGGCGTAAATGTAAGCTTTCTGCTCGGGCAGCATGCGCCCGCCCTGCTCTTGATCGAGAAAGATGATCGTCTGCGCGGGGAAACCTTCGCGGCGGGCGACAGCGACTGCTGAATGAGCATCCGATTCGCCAAGTTGCTTCGCATAGGCAATCGATTTCAGTTCCGCGTAGAGGCGTCCGTTGAAGAGCACGAGAAACCCGAAGCCGGCGGATTCGACGGCGACGCGATGGGTGCGCCACGTGTTCGTCTTTTCGCCGGGAGGATTGTTGAGCCAGTAGCCCGTGTAGGAAAAAGTTTGGTGCAGAATCTTCAGACTGGCGTCGCCGGGGTATGCGTTGCGGTCGAAGCCGAGGTAGGCGCGACTCTGTGCGGAAGCTGCAGCGCAGAAAAGATTAAGCAGGACGAAGCACGCGAACCTCATCGGATGATCTTAAACCGCTCGATACTTCGCTGCGCCGCGTCCACAAATAAATCGCCACAGCGCCGGCCGTCAGCACGAGTCCGGCGCCAAATTCAGTCGTAACGTAGAGAGCTTTCCCAACTGGTGCAGTCATGTCATCGAAAATCGCCTGGATAAAGAGATTATGGCTGGCATGAAAAATCGCTGCAGGCCAGAGGCTTCCGGATTTCAGGCGCAACCAGCCCAGAATGTAAGCGTCGGCAATCACCATCAGCGTAAAACAAGTCAACGCATACGCCGGCTGCGTGCCGGCGTTGTAATCTGCGAACAACAGTCCAGGATAATGCCACACCGCCCAGATGCACCCGCTGATGAGGCATCCCAATGTGAACCCGAATTGCCCCACCAGCCGCGGAAGAAGAAATCCGCGCCAGCCAATTTCTTCTCCGAGAGCGCGGCCTGTGCTGCCGATCACGCCTAACACGGAATACAGAGGTATCGCCAGCAAAAGCGCCGTCGCTCTCGGCGAATTAGGAAATCCAAAGGCTTTCCCGAGAGGATCGGCGAAACGCGAGAAATCGAAAGAACCGGAGATCGCCCGCCACGTGATCACGTAAACGGGCAGCGCATACAGGATCGGGATCACGTAGGCCCACACTTCATACCGCACCGGACGCCAGTTCCACCCGAGGGTTGCCAAGTCAATCTTTAGCAGCACGCACGTGGCGAAAGCAGCAAATGCGGGGCACCACATCAAGAACGAGACCACCACCCCATTTCCGACGGAAAGGTGTCCGGCGTGGATAACGAGGTAATACGGCAGGCTGGAAAAGGCGAATACGAGGAAAACGAAAATCAGGATTTGCTTGGCTAGCGGTCGCATGACGCGGCAATGTTAACACCAGAGGTCAAGCTGCGTTAACATCATGCCTGCGTTCTCAGCAGTGGAATCCAGTGCGTTGCCTATCCGCCGATATGCACCATCGTCCTCGATGCGGGCACAAAATCTGGTTCGCCGATATGATGACGCTCTTCTTTCTTCTGCACGACGGCGCGAATGAATTCGGCCAGCTCTTCGTCGGAAGCGCCTTTTTCCATTTGCGCGTGCAGATCGTGGTCCCACACGGAAAACAAGCAGGTGCGGATTTTTCCGTCGCTGGTGATGCGAATGCGGCTGCAGTGTCCGCAGAAAGGATGCGAAACCGGAGCGATGATGCCGATTTCGCCGACGCCGTCATCGAAGCGGTAGCGGCGCGCGGTTTCTG
>JASHTD010000106.1 GCA_030040725.1 Candidatus Sulfotelmatobacter sp.
TTCAGGCCGCTCTCGCCATTATTTTCTGTCCGGTTGTGAAGGATTGAGACATCTTCAGAACCGGCCCATATAATCCCGTTGTAACTGGCGTACCGTACGTAGTTGTCGTGGATCGTGTCGTGTCTGTTCTTTCGGCCATCACCGGGCGTGTGCCATAGGCCAAGGCCGGCCGAGAAATTCTTGCCAGCTCGGAAATCGCAGACTGCAACCTCCGAGAATTCCACGTCATACAGCAGTATGGCAACCAGATCACCCGTAATCCGGTAGACATGGGTCCCGTCGGAAGCCAAAAGCATCGCCGGCCCTATTTGTTGGGATTGCTGTTGCTTCGACACCTTGGACCAGATATCCACATCCTGTAATTCGGGCTGGTAGCCGATACCCTCGCCAATGCGGTCCACCGTGACCGGCGTGCCTGCATAAGGTGTAGGAAAATCTCCAGGGGCAACCGGAGTGAGCTTGGTGGCTGCCTGCATGCGGAAGCTATTGAGCATATTGCCTCCGCCCCCCCGAATCTGAAATACCGCTGCATCGTCGATGATTGTGGATTGTTCTCCCAATCCTGTCAAAACCAACGACGTCGTTCCCTTGACCGTTCCGGTCATCAGGAATTTGCCCGCGGGCAGGAACAAGGGTTTCCTTGAGTTATAGGCGGCCTGCAAGGCAGGCGTATTTTCCGTCCCGTACCAGTACGTCAATCTGGTCGCCGTAAAGCCGGACTCCGCCGCCAGGATCACCCGATTGGGGCCCTTTACTGCTCTGATGGTTGTGGTGAGAGCCGCATTCTCAGGTCCCGCCCCGGTAATAGTAATGACTTTGCCTTCATCCCTGCCTGCTCTGAAGGACCCGGAAGCCGCGGTAAATGTAGTGGATCCCATCTCGCTTATTCCGTCGGTTCCGGTAGCAGCATCGCCCTTCGCGCCAAAATCAGTGACCGCGGTGAATCCCTCCGGCCGCTGCGAATTGCGGAAATCCCACACAGGAATGCGAGTGGGATTCTCCGGCGAATCCGTTCCCGCATATGTAGGAGGGATCACGACAACGCCCGTTCCGCTGCACGCACTCATCGCGGACTCTATCGTCGAATATTTCAGTCCATCCACAAAACAAAGCGCGTCAATGCTGGCCGTAGGCTTTGCGGGCGATCCAGCGCCAAGTTGCGCAATGCAGGCAACAGATTGCAAAAGAATCACGATGATCGGCCGGAGCCACATCATCGCGGACTTGCTCTTATTTATCGATGCTGTCGAGAGCAGAGAGCAATCGGCTTTCAAGAAAATAGATTTAGCACGGCCGACCGATGCTCATAACTTTTACACTGCGTTTTGAAGGCACAGAAGAAAGGCATTCGATACGGCCACCGTCACCCATTATATAGGCTCGGAGCCGGAAGGTGCGGTATGCATCGACCGACATCGTGAATGTATTCATCTGCCATACGACTTGCGGCGTGGACGTTCCGTCACGTGCTAGATTGAGACGCCAAATTCGGAGTCGGCTGGATGGCAGGATCGTTCGAAACCGCTTCGGCGGCACGGCTTGCGTTCTCCTTTCGGCGTCTGTGTTTGCCGAAACTCAACGGCGGCATCTCGCGCGCCAGCCGCAACCAAATCGAGCAGGTCAACAAAGTCGCGTCCTGGTTCCTGAAAATGAAAAGACTTAGCCGTGAACGGTATCAGCCAAAAAAAATCGCCCAACATTGTAGGTCCTCAAAATCCCTGGATCTCGAACCCCCAGCCGTTTCTGCGCGAGCTTCCTCTCAAGGATAAGGAAGCACAGGTATCAACAATCTAGTGGACGAGCACACCGGTTTGAGATATATTTCGCTCCAATAAATGATCACGCTGGCCGGGAGATCGCGGACGACTCGTACAGAAGTGGTCCCGGATGTTGCGGAACGCAGGAACCTTGGTGGGTGATTCCTGATTGCCAAGGCAGCTGGTTAATCCCCGATAATGTCGCTTGATCATTTCTGAACCTCGATTACCAGTGAGGAAAAATGAAAGTATTGTTTGCGGTGAGGGCCGCCCTTGCGGCGGCATCGTTGATTGTGTGTGCCTTGATGATAGGGTGCGGAGCCGGTTCGATCCCATCCCTTAGCCAGGGAAGCGTTACGGGCACTCAAAATCCGCTGGTGGCAACGTATACGATCCGGACGGGGTGTCCCGGGCAGGTGATGGTGGAGTTTGGTCCCACGACGTCGTATGGCAGAAACACCTCATGGTATCCCATGACGACTGCCACCGACTATACATCCGTAGAAATTGCGGGAATGAGAGCATCCACTACCTATCACATGCGCGCGCAGGAGCAATGCAGCAACGGCACCACCTCAACGACTCCCGATACAACCTTCACGACCGGGCCATTGCCTTCTTCTCCTGTGAATTTTCCCAAGCTGGTTGTAAGTCGTCCTAATCCTTCTTTGAGCTCTACCGAAAATCCGGGGATCGAATACATCAGCGTGCAAGACAGCGGTACGCCAGCCTATTACACTGACCGCGACGGCAACGTCATCTGGTATTACTATGCTGCCGGCGCCATTGCCTTTCCCTTCAAACTTCTTCCCGACGGGAACGTACTCTTGAGTCTTACTGACGGGAAGACGTTTTCGAATTTTCGTGAGGTCGACTTGGCCGGAAACACGATTCGTGAGATGACCACGACAGATTTGCAACACAAGATGGCGAACGCCGGAGGCTTCGATTTTATACCATTCGGCTTTTCCCATGATTTTGCCTTGCTCCCGAACGGCCATGTCGTTGCCATTGTGCTTTGCTACAAGAATTTCACTAATCTCGCTGGATACCCCGGGACTATATTAGTCACAGGAGATTGTATCGTGGATCTCGACCAGAACTGGAATCCCGTTTGGGGCTGGAACTCGTTCGATCATCTCGACGTGAATCGGCATTTAGATGGCTTGCCGGACTGGACGCACAGTAACACGTTGCTCTACTCTCCCAACGATGGCAACCTTATCTTGTCCATGCGTAGTCAATCGTGGATTCTCAAGATCGACTATCAAAACGGAACCGGTTCCGGGAATATCCTGTGGCACCTCGGCTACCAGGGAGACTTCGCCTTAACCAACGAAGGGGTACCGAGCAATGAGTCTAGTCTATGGTTTTCCTTCCAGCATTTCCCGATTATATTAAGTCAGAACGGGCCAGAAACCACGTTAGCGATCTTTGATAATGGACCCGAACGAGTTTTGTATCCTCCCGATGGTGAGGTGTGCTCGTTCACCCATAATGGCTACCCATTATGCTATTCCCGCCCGGTGATCTTTCAAGTGGACGAAAGCTCGATGGTTGCTAATATTTCCTGGGCTGATCCGCTGCCGGACTGCGGTGTATGGGGCGGAGCCATTAATCAATTTTCCAACGGCAACGTCGAGTTTGAGTTAAATGATCCCTTGTTTTCGCCCGTCCCTAATCTGGCGTCCTACGTTCAAGAGGTGACTGGAACGTCCAATCCGCAGGTGGTCTGGCAGATGGATTTTTTTCCCGCTGCGGCCTATGCCTATCGTGCTTATCGCGTTCCCAGTTTGTATAACGGCGTAACCTGGCAGTATTGAGAGCACTTCCTTTTGATCTTCAGGACGCGGAATTGCTAGGACATCGCTGGCGGATTTTGGCATCAAGGCAGCTGCTTCTTAATTGGTGCTCATCTTTAGTAGCAGGGTGCCATGAAAGGGAACTGTAGCCGAGTATGCGTCATTGCTGAGTTGGACTTCGCTCTGCTTCCATACATCCCGCACATTCATCGCCCCGAGACCGTGTGTATTAACAGTCACTCGCAAGGAATATGAACTACGATTGACAACACCTAAGGCGATGCTGCCGTCGGCCAGCGGCTTGAACCACGTCTCCAGGACGCCATTCTTTACAGGTGAGGCCTGATATCCCAAAGGGTCTTGATCGATTGCGATGACTTCAGGGTTCAGCAGGATTGACATGGTCGACGCCGGCATGTTGCGTATGTCATTTCCGGCCAAAAGCGGTGCGGCTGATAGTGCCCATAGGCTCATATGTGTACGGTATTCATCATCCGTCATACCCCCGTTACCAATCTCAAGCATATCTGGATCATTCCAGTGCCCGGGACCAGCGTACG
>JASHTD010000107.1 GCA_030040725.1 Candidatus Sulfotelmatobacter sp.
GGCCCGCTGAAATCCTCGCCTAACTGATGCCCTTTCACGTCGGCGCGAGCGGTAACCACGGCCGTGTCACCGTAAAGGCGGACTACCATCTCCGTAACGTTCACGGATTCATAGCGCAGTTGTCCGCTACGACGCGCGGAAACGGCGTCCTGTTTGGTCGTGATCTGGCCGAGCGGAGTAATCGCGACGTAGTCGTCGGCAAGAGTCCGCATGGAAAAGTCAGCGTCACGATGCAGGATTGCTTCCTTGGTCTGCCGTTCCAGATCGACGATTTCGCGAATGGCCTCCTGGTCGCTGGCGCTGAACCCAGGAGTGGAACGAACGGCCACGTGCTGGCTGCAGAATGCGGGAGGTACGGCGAGCACGCAGAACAATAACACAGAACAATTGTTAAGCACGACGAGACCTCCGCCTCTGCCACGAGACAGGAACCCACTGCCGGAGCGATACGCAAGTTTGGATGCAGCAGTTCCGTGGAAAAGTTCGATCTTCTGATTCTCATATAGATTCGTGGGCAATATTACGATCCAGAAAAATAAATGCCGCCCACGCAAGTGGACGGCACGAGGCAGCAAATTCTTTGTGCGGCGGGCTACTTTGGTGGCAAGCCCGCGTTCAGGCTGAAGACAGTGCCGTCGCCGAAATGCTTCTCTGAGGCCTTGCCGAACTGGATGGTCGAACCCCACATCAGACCGTTTCCGGCCTGAATTAACGTCGCGGGGAAAACGCCCAGCGGCGAGGTCGGCGAAAACGGCTGCAGAGTGTGAATCAGACTGCCATCGGTGGGCGATAGAGTGATCATGTCCCCGTAGCCTTTGCCGTCGATTCCGCTCTCATCGGCTACCCAAAAATTGCCGTCGCTGGCGAGAATCATCGCGTACGGAGTTCCGCGTCCCGGATTGGTAGTGTAGAAGGGGAAAAGCTGCAGGTTGCTGCCGTCGGGGTTAACCTCGAAAACTCCCGCGCCATTCTCCGCGTAAACTCCGTACAAGCCATAAACATTGCCGTTCGGACCGAGGGTCATCATGAGGGGGGAGGAAGGGAGGATGCCGTCGATCAACGGGAAGCTCACTGAAAAAGATTGCAATGTGCCGGTCGCTTCCGTGTAGTGAAAGAGGACCACGGCGGTTGTTCCTAAGGCGATGCCGTAGAACGTGCCGTCTGACGCCACGACCAGGTTAGAGGGATTGCCCCCATTGGTGTTTGTGAAGTTTAGGACGACTTCGTAGGCTCCAGTCGAAGGAGTAACGCGGAAAAGAGTCCCGCAGCCGTTGCCGCTGCAACTCCCGCCGGAGCCGCCAGCTTGAGTAGTGCCGTAAACGTTTCCGTCGGTCCCGCTGACCATGGCACCGGGGTAGAGCCCATCGGCGCAATTCGTGTCAGAGCAGAATTTATGGATGACTGTGAACCCCGTTCCATCTCTGTTTACGCGATAGAGAACACCATTGCCACAGTAGCCGCTGCAGTTAGCATTACCGCCAAAGTTGGTTACGCCATAGAGCTTGCCATCCGGACCCTCGGAAAGCAGGCCGGGGATGTTTCCGTCCGGATAATTCTTGTCCGGACCCGGCGTAAACGTGTGAAGAACTTTCTCTGTTCCTGCGGGCGTGAGCGAGAAAACTACTCCGCCATTTGGCTCGGAAACGCCTTCCATGGAAACCTGGGCCGTGCCGTAGAAATTACCGTCCGAACCTTGGATGAGCGACTCTGGCCGTCCACCGTTCGGGCATGGCCCGATTCTCTCGACTGTGTCGCCGTTGCAGGCGAAAGTGTAAATAGCGCTGAATGGTGACCCGGACGCGTATGCGGAGGCGGCCATCAGGGCGACGAGGACGGCGGAATAGATGGTTCGCTTCATAGGGGTTTATCCTCGCGCGCTTTATAGTCTGGCATAACGAGTGGGTTGTCATAAGAATGTAAATAGATTGTCAGAACCTGTGATGGCGCGAGCGGAAAGCAGGCTAAGGGCTCGGTCAGTTGTAGGATGGAGCTTTCTAGTAGAATCAACCTTTCCTGCAATGAGCGACGTACGCCGCGGTCTGATCATCGTCAACACCGGTCCAGGCAAGGGCAAAACGACGGCTGCAATGGGAACCGCTTTACGCGCAGTCGGCCAGGGAATGAAAGTTCTGATGCTGCAGTTCTTGAAAGGCTCTTGGCATTACGGCGAACTGGATGCAGTCAAAGCCTTTGGCGATAAGTTTGTGATGAAGCAGATGGGGCGCGGATTTGTGAAAGTAGGCGCAGAAAAGCCCGATCCGGAAGACGTGAGGATGGTACAAGAGGCGTGGTCGGAGGCGGAAACGGCGATGCAGTCAGGCGAGTGGGACCTCGTCATCCTGGATGAAATCAACTATGCAGTCAGCTACGGTATGCTGGACCCGGCGAAAGTGGTCGAAGCCTTGAAGAGAAAGCCCGATATGGTGCACGTCATCTTGACGGGGAGAAACGCACACCCCACAATTGTCGAGGTCGCCGATACGGTAACGGAAATGCGGCAAATAAAGCATGCCTACGAGAAAGGGGTCATGGCGCAAAGAGGAATCGAATACTGATTGGGGTAATTTATAGCTTTTGTAGTCGAGCGACTTGAAAGTCAGGAACAGGTTTCGAGCCGCGCTTCAAATTACCCAATTACCAAATTCCCCAATTACTAAGTTCTTATGGCTTGGTTTAAGCGTGAATCCGGAGAACTCGACACTTCCGGCGCAAAAACGGTGCGCACCGAGGGGTTGTGGGTGAAGTGTGAGAACTGCCGGCAGATTATCTGGAAGAAGGACCTCGAGGACAATCTCAATGTCTGCCCTAAATGCGACAAACACTTTCGCATCGATGCGCGCAAACGGCTGTCGCTGCTGATGGATGACAATCAATATGAGACGTTCGACGGAAATCTTTCGTCGACGGACCCGCTCAAGTTTGTCGACCTCAAGCATTACTCGTCGCGGCTGAAGCAGGCACAGAAAGATACGGGATTGAAGGACGCCGTCGTCAACGCAAAAGGTAAGCTGCTCGGACGGTCGGTAGTCGCGAGCGTAATGGAATATGGGTTTATCGGCGGAAGCATGGGGGCGGTTGTCGGAGAAATGATCACCCGTGCCGCCGAACGTGCCTGTGAATCGAAGATTCCCCTGATTATCGTTTCCGCATCGGGTGGAGCGCGCATGATGGAGGGTGTGGTCAGCCTGATGCAACTCGCCAAAATTTCTGCGGCTTTGGCGCGGCTCGACCACGCGAAGGTTCCTTATATTTCTGTGCTGACGGATCCCACCACCGGCGGCGTGACTGCGTCGTTCGCCATGTTGGGCGATTTGAACATCGCTGAACCCGGCGCGTTGATTGGCTTCGCTGGGCCGCGAGTGATTGAGCAAACCATCCGCCAAAAATTGCCCCAGGGATTTCAACGCAGCGAATTTCTGCTGGAGCATGGCATGCTCGACGCAGTCGTGCCCCGGAAAGACATGAAAACCTATATTGCGCGAGCGCTGGATTTCATGATCGGAGCCAGCAGCGCGCCGCTATCAGCCGTCAGCTAGCCCTCACCGTTTTATGTCCTACGAAACCGCGGTTGCACGCATGTTTGCGCTGGGCCACGAATTGGCGAGCATGCCTGCGCAGAAGTTCGACCTGGCGCACATGCGCATACTGCTGGCGTCACTCGATCATCCCGAGCGAAAGTTCCCGAGTGTTCTGATTGCTGGGACAAACGGCAAAGGGTCGACGGCGGCGACGCTGGCTTCGATTCTGCACGTCTCGGGTCTAAAAACCGGGTTGTACACTTCGCCGCACCTGGTGCGAATCAATGAAAGAATTCAGGTAAACGGCTGTGCGATTGGCGACGAAGATTTCGCTTTGCTGCATAGCGGGGTAGATCGAGTTGCGGAAGGATTGGTCGGGCGGGGCGAGTTGCCATGGCATCCCAGTTTTTTTGAGATGATGACCGCGATTGCGTTTGAGCATTTTGCACGCGAGCGGGTAGAGATCGCCGCGCTGGAAGTCGGCATGGGTGGGAGGCTGGACGCGACGAACGTGGTCGAGCCCTGCGTGGGCGTGATTACGGACATTTCGCTGGATCATCAGAAATATCTGGGCGACACCGTCCGTGAGATTGCCCGCGAAAAGGCTGGGATTATTCGCCCGGGCGAAGCGCTGGTGACTTTGCCGCAGCAGCCGGAAGCGAACGATGTGATTGGGAACAGAATTCTGGAATTAGGAGCGCGGGCGGTGAACGCTGTTCCCTACGTGCCGCCGGTTTCCCCAGGAAGTGCAGAGTACCTTGCCAAAGTCGGAGACCCAGCCCGAAGCGGCGAAAAAAATAGAAGATTCTTTTCTCAATATCCTCTGCAGGTCATGGGACGCCAGATTCTGGTTGAGTCGCCGCTGGTAGGGCGGCACCAGTTGCGCAATATCGCTCTGGCAATTGCTACGGCTGTGGAACTGAATCAACAGGGCTTTGCCCGCATCACGCCTGAAAGTATTGAACGTGGAATCGGCGAAACTCACTGGCCGGGGCGCTTCCAGGTGATCGCTGCGAAGTCCGGTTGGCCGGAAATCGTTATTGATGCGGCCCACAACCCGGCGGGGGCATGGGCGCTGCGGTGCGCTCTTTCGGAGCGTTACGAAAACCGTTCGCTGATTTTTGTTTTCGGGGCCATGCGCGATAAGGCAATCTCGGAGATGAGCGAGATTCTGTTCCCGCTGGCGGAACGCGTGATTGCAACTCGGCCGGAGAACCCCCGCGCCGCTTCGCCCGAAGAGATCTGCCGGGCGGCAGCCCGCACCGGGGTAGAAATCGAAGCTGTCGATGACGTGCGGAAGGCAGTCGAACGCGCCCGCTCGCTGGCAAACGAGGAAGCTGTGATTGTTATTGCGGGATCGATTTACCTGATCGGGGAAGCGATGCCGCTCATCGGCGCCGAGCTGTGACTGCGATAGCTGGCGGTTTTCCCCTAGAATAGAAAACGTGCCCGAAGTGAATTCATCGGTGGAAGTGCAGTCCCGGGAGACGGAACTAGCGGCTGCGCAAAAACAAAGCCCGCATGCCATTCCCGGGGCAAAGTATGGCTGGTTGAGTAGCCTGCGCTCCTATCTGATCTTCGATCCGCTGATCTGGTTCTACACCCTCGTCATGGGAGTGCTGGCTCTTCCCGGCGGCTCGTTCGATCGCAGCGGCCGACGTCTGCATTGGTTTTCGCGAACCTGGTCGTGGCTCATCATGAAAACGATTTTGTCGCCGGTGAAGGTGATCGGACTCGACAAGATCGATACTTCGAGGCCGCATGTCTACGCGGTGAATCACGCCTCGGCGATTGACATTCCAGTTCTGTACATTCACCTGCCGTTTCAATTCCGCATCGTGTTCAAGAAGGAGCTTCTCTCGTATCCCGTGGTGGGATGGCAATTGAAGCGGTCGGGGCAAGTCTGTATCGACCAGCAGAAGCCGACGAATTCGATTGCCGCGATCCGGTCGGCGGTGAAGAGCCTCAAGGCTGGGATGCCGCTGGTGATTTATCCCGAAGGCGGGCGCACGCCGGACGGCGAAATCAAGCCGTTTCTGCCGGGAGCTTTTTTTCTCGCCTTGAAGGCGCAGGTGGATATCGTGCCTGTGGCATTGGTCGGCACTTACGAGCTGTTGCCGATGGATACTTACCACATCAAATGCCGGCCGCTGGAGATGCGCGTGGGTGAGCCGATCTCGACCGTTGGTCTGACCATGCGCGATCTAGAGGGGCTGTCGGCTCGAGTGCAGAAGGCGGTGGAAGAGTTGTACTACGCGAAGAATCCGAATTCAGCATAAAATTTCTTTTCTGCCGTAACTTTTTCCTGCGTTGTTCCGTTATTCCTGTGTAACGCCACTCCGGCCGGAGAACTCGTTGAAGGCTCTGAAAAAAGAAGCGGACGATCTGAGCAAAAACGATCGGCTTCTGATCGAGGCGGCGCAGGCCGATCCTGCGCGCTTTGCAGAGCTTTATGAGAACAATTTCGAGCGCGTCTATGCGTACATTGTGCGGCGCGTGGGAGATCGCGGGGAAAGCGAAGACCTGACTGCAGAGGTTTTCCACCACGCGCTGGCGAACCTGAAGAAGTACGAATGGCGAGGCATACCGTTTGCCGCGTGGCTGTTTCGCATCGCGGCGAATTTGATTTCAGACCGTTGGCAGAAGCCAAAGCACGAGCAGTTGCTCGGCGAACTGGATCAGATCGAATCGATTGAGGCAGGCGCCGCGGAGCTGGAAGAAGTGGAGCGCAAAGCAACTTTGTTTCGTCTGGTCGACACGCTGCCGGCTGAACAGCAACGAGTGATTGTGCTGCGCTTCGTCGAGCAGAAAAGCATTAAAGAAGTGGCGCAGGCGATCCGCAAAACCGAAGGCGCAGTAAAGCAGTTGCAGTTCCGTGCTTTGACCACGCTGCGCGCCAGAATGGAGGGTGCCGATGCCTAAGCGCTCTCTGAACACGGGAAGCAACGACGCAAAAAGGATCGAGCAACTGAACCAAGCGATCGAGAAGATGCTGGCTCGCACGGACGGGGCTGCGCCGAAAGTCGGAGCCGAAATCGAGCCGCCAGTGCGCATCGCGGCAGAATTGCGCAATCTGCCGAGCGCAAGCTTCAAGGCACGATTGAAATCTGAATTGATGGAAGGGAGAAGGACTATGAGTACCGTTGCTGAACCGATTGCGGCCGTTCATACCACTGCGACACCCAGATTAACTTTCAAAGATGCGGCCAAAGCGATTGAGTTTTACGAGCGCGCGTTTGGCGCGAAGGAAATCAATCGCTTCGAAGCAGGAGGAAGCATTCCCCATGCCGAGGTCAGGATCGGCGACTCGACTATTCTGTTGGCGGAGGAGTGGCCGGAGGGTGGAAGATTCAGTCCGGAGACGCTGGGGAGTTCTCCTGTCATCATGTCGCTGAGCGTTCCACGCGTGGATGAGTTTTTCGCTCACGCGATCGCAGCCGGGGCAAAGACTGTGAGACCCATCGCCGACCAATTTTACGGACGCCGCGAAGGCATGCTGCAGGATCCCTTTGGATACGCATGGAGTGTATCGACGGTTATTGAAGAAATGTCGGTAGAAGAGATGCACCAGCGGTTGGAGAAACTCGAAACCGGGCCCGAGGGCGGCCGGATGAAATCCGCCACGGGCGTGAACCCGGTTCCGCGCGGCTTCCACAAAATTACGCCATACATCGTCACCCCTGATGGCGACGCCATGCTCGACTTCGCGAAGAACGCTTTCGGAGCGGAA
>JASHTD010000108.1 GCA_030040725.1 Candidatus Sulfotelmatobacter sp.
ATGGCGCACTTGCCGCACTGGATGCAGATCTTCTCGTCCCACGCCGGAATCTCCAGCGCCAGATTTCTCTTCTCCCATTTGGCAGTTCCGGTGGGGAAGGTTCCATCGGCCGGAAAGGCGCTGACCGGCAATTCGTCGCCGCGGCCCGCATACATCATGCCCAGAACATTGCGCTCGAACTCCGGCGCTGTTGCAGAAAACGGAGGCGGCATCTCGATCGTGCTTGTCGCTTTCTCCGGAACCTTTACTTCAAATAAATGGGCCAGCGTTTCGTCCACCGCCTTCATATTTCGCTGGACAATTTCTTCGCCTTTTTTGCCGTAGGTATCGCGAATCGACTGGCGGATGCTCTCAATCGCCTGTTCCTTGGGCAGAACTTTGGAAATCGCAAAGAAGCAAACCTGCAGGATCGTGTTCATCCGGCTGCCCATGCCTGCATCGCGCGCCACCTGATAGGCATCGATCACATGAAACTTCGCTTTCTTCGAAATAATTTGCTCCTGCACAGCACGCGGCAGATGATCCCAAACTTCGTCGGGACCGAACGGACTGTTGAGGAGAAATGTTCCGCCAGGAACCAGCGCGCTGAGCATGTCGTAGCGCTCGAGAAAAATCCACTGATGACAGGCAACAAAGTTCGCTTTCGAGACCAGATAGCTCGATCGAATCGGCTGCGGCCCGAAGCGCAAGTGGGAAACCGTCATGGCGCCGGATTTTTTCGAGTCGTAAACGAAATATCCTTGCGCGTAATTCTCCGTGTTTTCCCCAATGATCTTGATCGAGTTCTTGTTCGCGCCCACGGTCCCATCGGCGCCCAAACCGTAAAACAATGCGCGCACCACACTTTCCGGCTCGGTCGAAAACTCGTTGTCGTATGTCAGGCTGCTGCCGCCGACGTCGTCCTGGATTCCGACCGTGAAGTGTTCCTTGCTCGTACCGGATTTCAAATTGTCGTAGACCGCCTTCACCATTGCCGGGGTAAATTCCTTCGACGACAATCCATAACGCCCACCCACAACTTCAGGAATATTTAGCAGCTTGCCAAGGCCGTGTTTCGCGCCCTCCTGCAACGCGCCAACCACATCCTGATACAGCGGCTCCCCGATGGCTCCCGGCTCTTTGGTGCGGTCGAGAACGGCGATTTCTCTTACGCTGGCCGGCAGTGCCTCAATAAAATATTTCACCGAAAACGGCCGGTATAATCGAACCTTCAACAACCCAACCTTCTCGCCCCTGGCATTCATCGCATCGACAGTTTCGTGCGCAACCTCCGCGCCCGATCCCATCATCACGATTACCCGCTCCGCATCCGGCACTCCTACGTAATCGAAAAGATGATAGGAGCGGCCGACGATCTTCCCGAACTTCTCCATCGCCGCCAGAACCTTTTCTGGGCACTCGTCATAGTAGGTATTCGCCCGCTCCCGCATTTGAAAGAACACATCGGGATTCTGCGCTGTTCCGCGCAACACCGGATGGTCCGGCGACAGGGCCCGCCGCCGATGCTCAAACACTCGATCCATATTGATGAGCGCGCGCATGTCGTCTTCGGTCAGCATTGTGATCTTGTTCACTTCATGCGAAGTGCGGAATCCATCAAAGAAATGCAGGAAGGGAATTCGTGATTCCAGAGTGGCCGCCTGCGCGATCAGGGCCATATCCATGGCTTCCTGCACGGAATTCGAGCAAAGCATCGCCCAACCCGTGGTGCGGCAGAACATCACGTCGCTGTGATCGCCGAAAATTGAGAGCGCATGAGTCGCCACGGTTCGCGCCGAAACGTGAAACGCCGCCGGCGTCAGCTCGCCGGCGATCTTGTTCATGTTCGGGATCATCAACAGCAGGCCCTGCGAAGCGGTGAACGTGGTCGAGAGCGATCCCGTCTGCAACGCGCCGTGTACCGCACCCGCCGCTCCGCCTTCGCTTTGCATCTCGATTACGTGCGGCACCGTGCCCCACATGTTCTTGATTCCCTTTGCCGCCCACTCGTCCGCCCACTCTCCCATGTTGGACGAAGGAGTGATGGGATAAATCGCAATTACTTCGTTGACCCGGTAGGCGACGTAGGCGACTGCCTCGTTCGCATCCATGGTTTTGAACTTGCGTTGCTCACTCATTGTTCCCCCGACCTACCGAGATGAGGATGAATTCCGCCTGCTTTCATAAGCATGGACGACAGGGCAAGCCAGCGTCTGCTAAGCAGGTCACACCGGGTTGTGATGTACATCACATCAGAACCAGCCGATCGTGACATTTCTTTCGGAGGGAGACGCTGAGTATCAAAAAGATGCGGGGTGTGACCGGGATCACAATAGCCTGTGCCTTCCGGCACAGCCAATCATGCGGTTCCAGCCGAAACTAGCGCCAGAAGTTCAGGAAGGTGGTCCCATGATCTCACCATACGGAATGGAGATTGTAGAGAGCTGCGTTACCTGCAAGTTGCGCGCGGACCGTATTTTTTGCGATCTGCCGGTTGCCGCGTTGCAGGCTTTCGAGGAGATCAAATACACCACGGCCTATCCCGAAGGCGCGGTGCTGTTTGTCGAGCGCCAGGAGCCGCGCGGTATCTTCGTCATCTGCAAAGGCACGGTAAAACTCTCGGTCAGCGCGCCGAACGGCAAAACCATGATTGTTAAGATCGCCGAACCGGGCGAAGTGCTCGGCTTGAGCGCGACGGTTTCCGGCAAACCCTACGAAGTGACGGCCGTTACTATCGACCCCTGCCAGGTAAACTTCGTCAAACGGGAAGATTTCCTTCGCTTCCTCAAGAATGACGTGCAGGTCTGCTTCAAAGTAGCCGAACAGTTGAGCGAGAAATACCATATGGTTTGCAATGAGGTTCGCTCCCTGGGTCTGTCGCACTCGGCCGCGGAAAAGCTGGCCAAGCTGCTACTTGAGTGGAGCTCAAAGAACGGGGAATCCTTGAAGGCGGAGCCGCGTGTCAAGCTGCGTCTCACACACGAAGAAATCGCGCAAATGATCGGCACCTCGCGGGAAACGGTTACCCGCCTTCTGGCTGATCTGAAGAAGCATCAGATTCTCAACGCTCGCGGGTCGACTCTCGTGATTCGCAATCAGGCTGCGCTTCGTGACCTGGCGAACCATAATTGAGAACCACAACTGAGAACCGCAACTGAAGCGAAAGAGCCGATCGGCGTTTCTCTCTTTGCGATCGTTGTCCCCTCCTGCGCGCTCCCGCGTAATATCCATCGCCCCGAGTACGAATTTGCCTTAAAGATTTCCCGTTATCTGCCGATGTGCACGCGTAGGTCAATCGCGCAGCGCGA
>JASHTD010000336.1 GCA_030040725.1 Candidatus Sulfotelmatobacter sp.
TCATAACACTGCAGGATTTAACCTTCGAACTTGAGCGCGCCCAGATCGAACTCATGCGCGCGACTGGTGACTTGGAAGGCTGGGCCTTGGGGATGAAGTAAGCTGGCTTTCTTAGGGTGACGTTGTTCTTTGCCGATTGTTTACCCGACGCTGATATATGCCGACTGCTGATGAGTGAACTTGCTCGTTTAATCTGAAACTTACAACAGTCGGGCGGGTTTGTATTCTACAGAGGGCGAGCCGCGAACCGGTGCCCAACCTTTGAGGCATTTATGCCCTAATCGGCTGACCTCCGATTTTCGCTTTCCAGCCCTACGGAGCCTCAATTCGACGCAAAGAGATTCCTTGGTTCCAGCAAGTAGATACAATAAATGCAACGCATTCTGTGGGTTGGAAAAGAAATCCAACGTAGTTTCTGCGGTGAGCCTGAACCTCGTTGGGCACTGCTCGCAGAACTCGCCCCGGCTATGAATGTTAGAATAGATGGATACCCAATATGCCTCTTAAGACACTGTTTCTAAACCCACCCTCTTTCGACAATTTTGACGGTGGGGCCGGATCCCGCTGGCCCGCCACGCGCGAAATCGAATCCTATTGGTACCCGGTATGGCTGGCTTATCCGACAGGGATGCTGGAGGGTGCGCGCCTGCTGGATGCGCCTCCGCACCACATCTCGGCCGAGCAAACCATTGGGATTGCCAAGAGCTACGAATTTCTCGTGTTGTTCACCAGTACGCCGGGCTTCCCGGGTGATATCGGGCTGGCCAAGGCAATCAAAGCGGCGAACCCTCGCATCAAGATCGCGTTCGTGGGCCCGCACGTAACCGTATTGCCGGAAAAATCCATGCGCGATTGCCCGGCGATCGATTTTATCGTCCGCAAGGAATTCGATTACGCGGTTGTCGATTACGCGAAAGGTAAGCCCCTGGAAGAAATTCCCGGGGTTTCGTTCCTAAAGGACGGCAAAATCGTTCACAATCCCGATGCCCCGCAGCTTCAGGATTTGGATGCTCTGCCGCACGTCACCGATGTTTACAAGCGCGATCTTGATGTCACTCGCTACAACGTACCGTTCCTGTTGCATCCTTACGTTTCGCTCTACACCACGCGCGGTTGCCCGGCGCAGTGCACTTTCTGTTTGTGGCCGCAGACCTTGAGCGGGCATCCGTGGCGCAAGCGATCTACAGATGACGTCGCAGCGGAAATGTCGAAGGTGAAATCGTACTGGCCGGAAGTGAAGGAATTCTTTTTTGACGACGACACCTTCAACATTCAAAAGGCTCGGACGATCGAATTGTGCGCGAAACTGAAGCCGCTGGGCTTAACTTGGTCGTGCACCTCGCGCGTGACCACCGATTACGAGACACTAAAGGCCATGAAAGAGGCGGGCTGCCGGTTACTGATCGTGGGCTATGAATCTGGCGATCCGCAAATACTGAAGAACATCAAGAAGGGCGCGACGGTCGAACGTGCGCGGCAGTTCACCAAAGACTGCCACAAGTTGGGATTGGTCATCCACGGCGACTTCATCATGGGATTGCCGGGTGAAACGCACCAGACGATCAACAACACGATCAATTTCGCGAAAGAACTGGATGTCGAAACGATTCAGGTCTCTGTCGCTCACGCGTACCCCGGCACTGAGTTGTATGACTATGCAGTGAAAAACGGATTCATGGTTGCGGACAGCAAGATGGTGGATGAAGGTGGGCATCAGCTGGCCCACATTCAATACCCCGGCCTTCCGGCGGATGAGATTCTCGCCGCCGTTCACCGCTTCTACGACGAATATTACTTCCGTCCGAAAGCAGTGTTCCGCATCCTGAAAAAGGCCGCCTTTGACAGCAACGACCGCAAGCGGCTGTATCACGAGGCGAAAACGTTTCTGAAGCTGCGCGCGCAGCGGAACCGGATGGTCAAGAAGCACGCGACCCAGCCAGCGACTGCGGCGGAGCCGGTGAAGGTTTAGCCTTTTGCTTATTTGTGTTCGCGTTTTGCCGGGGACGGTAACCTTCCCCGGCTTTGTTGTCTGCGGTTTCGCTGAAGGGAAAACGCCGGCAATCGCAAGCAAATTCTCGGATGTAAGCTGACGCCTCACCAAATACACAATGTGTCACAATAACCACAGAGCCACAGAGCCAAGCTGCCGACGCTCCAATGACGTTCGATAAGTACCTTGTATTGGGAGGGGTCACCGTATTCGCCGCCAGCGGCGACTCCATGCTCTCGCACGGAATGCAAGAGACCGGCGGAATTTCTCTACGCCACCTCACGCTCGTGATTGCCGCTTTGCTGAACCCCTGGGTAGCGATCGGCATTCTTCTTCTGCTGGGATTTTTTGCCACCTACATGATTGCCTTGTCATGGGCCGACCTCACTTACGTGATGCCGGCGACCTCGATGGGATATGTCCTGCTTGCGCTGATCGCACGCTTTGTCTTGCATGAGCATGTAAGTGCGCTGCGCTGGCTGGGCATTGCGCTGATCACGGGAGGCGTAGGGTTTGTGGCCGGTGGTCCGGAACTTACCACACACCGCGCCGCGCCGATTAAAAGCGAGCAGCCGCCGTCTGGTTCTGACTCGCAGGAAGCCCCGGGAGCGGCTAACGCCACTCCCCGGGGAGTTAAACCATGAGAACCCTCTACACCTGGGGTGCGATTCTTGCCATTGTGCTGGCATCCGTGGTTGGCGATATTCTTCTCTCCCGCGCGATGAAAGAAGTGGGTGACGTGGGAAAGCTGTGGAAGCGCAGCGGATTGATCCCCGTAGTGAAAAGCACACTGGGAAATCCGAATTTTCTGTTGGGACTAATTGCTACTGCGATGGCGTTTTTCAGCATGCTATTTGGGCTTTCCTGGGGAGACGTAAGCCTGGTAGCGCCGGCCGCCGCGTCGCTTACTTTCATCGGCAACGCTGTCGCTGCCAGGATCTTTCTGCATGAGAAAGTCGACCAACGACGATGGATCGCCGTGTCCTTGGTGGCAGTCGGAGTGGCGCTGCTGGCGGGCTAAGTTACCGTAACCTGGTTACCGCATTGGCTGAAAAACCTTGCCCATCACGATAGAAATTTTTCACAGCAGCCCACCACATTTCGGGGCCAACCTTTCGGAGAGCAAGCCGCAACGCCGGAACTAAAGCCAACAGCAATCAGCTTGTCGCCAACTAACCTACAGAAGGCGCCCGCTCGAATGGCATGCAGAGTGCAGGCCCTTCAAGTCAAGAGTGCCGCGTAATGTGGCGGTACATGTTGGATCTGTGGGGTTGGGATGGTACGGTTGGAAGCAACCCGGGTCGCCACTTTCCTGATATTGTCCTCATGCATAGTATTCGCGGCGTGCGCGGCGATGTGCCAGCAATCCCAAAGGGCGTCGTGGAATTCGTTACCGGATGCACCCGTAGCCCAACAGCAAGATGTTCCTCCAAATCTTTCAGCCGACTCTGGCGCGGCCAATCTGCCACTGCACCTTGAAGGTCTTCGCTTGGAGCGGTCAGGGCCCACCGGCAATCATTTTGAGTGCAGCGACGGCGTCAGCGCCTACAAAGTCGACTCATTCAAAGAAGAGCCGCAAGATGGCACCGAATTTCGCAGGCAGCTCGCGGAGTTATTGCGACATCCCGCAAACTATCGTCCCTCAACGAATGGCGGTCTGATTAGACGCGCGGCCTCAACTGCTTTGGGAACGTTTCTCAGGCGAACGCCGTCTGGAAAAAACAAATTGGACGCGTCATATCTTCTCGGGGTTCTGAGTTCGGCGGTGGTCCAGACCGCCTATCGACCCTATTGGAACCGCCCCTTATCAGCGCCGTTCAGCGATTTTGGCTCCAGGTTGGGCAATGATGCCGGCATGAATCTGCTGCATGAGTTCCGCCCGGGCCTTGAGCAACTC
>JASHTD010000109.1 GCA_030040725.1 Candidatus Sulfotelmatobacter sp.
AAACTTTATGCGCTGGCGGAAACGCGTTTCCGGCTGGAAGCGTAGCGAAATCGAGCCACGGTCAACTTTTCCGCCCTATCACGGTTCTCTCGGACGTGGCGCAGAATTGAACGCTCTCTTTGAGAGCGACTTCCAGCTTGACCTGCAGATCCGCGAGTTGTGCCGGTGTCATCAACCGCTGCAGTTCCTCGAAGAGCTGACGTTCTTCTTTGCGGATGTGCGCCGATAGTTGCCGGGGAAAAGCCAGCAATGCTTGAGCCGGCATGCGTCGCATTTGTGCCTGAGAAAATGATTCGCGCAGCGCGGCATGATCGGCGAGCAATTCTTCGACAACAGGAATCAATTCGGGGAACTCGCGGGCGCACGGGAACAGTACATTCTCCTCGGCAGAGAAATGGATTTTAATTTCCTGCTCGAAGTGCTGCTCAATCTCGGCCTGCCACGCCTCTAGTTCGGCCGGGGTGCCGGGCGAAGCGCGATCAATGCGGACGCATAGAGCTAGCGCGTGCTGATGCTGATGAGACAACGGGATGAGGCTTTTATGGCGGAGCACGATGTCATTAAAGCGCGACGATTGGCCTCACTTTACATCTACAGGTTCTGAAAGCTCGCCTACTGCGGGCCGCACAGTGAGCCAGTCGGTGCGAACCCGCTCCCACTCCTGTATCAGCATTCCATTCACTTCAAAAAAGCTGCGAATGCGCGCGCGCTCCCATCCGGCAATTTCCTCCAGGATCGGCGCCAGTACCGCGACGGCGCTGGTGCTAAGCACGGTGCGCTTGGCGATCTGAGAAACATGGGGCGATTCGGAGACGGCGATGGTCAGGCCGTCGCGCGCGTTCAACTGCAGCATCACGTGAATATCCGAACTGCCATCGCCTGAGTAGATCACATGGTCGGGACCGATTACATGCTCAGCCAATAACTGGTTGAGAACGGCAACTTTTCCGTAGCCGGCAGTCGCTCGAATAATGGTGTCGATTTCTCCCGACGGCTTATATCGGAATTCGGTGCCGAAAATGTGGTTTTTTGGCACAATCCCCTCGAGCGCCGAATGGATGACCTCGACCGGCGCGGCAGAAAGAACATAGAAATCGAAGAAGTGCCCGTCGATGCCGGTGGCAAGTATCTGATAAAGCAGCTTGATATCGCCCTTCAGTCGAATGCGTCTGCCGACTTCATAAAGATGTTCTTTCCGCACCTTGGCCTTGAATTCCGGATCATGCAGCAACAAGTACGCAAGCTCGGCTCCCTGCTGCACCAGGTTGATCTTGGCCATTCCCTTGGCTTTGCGTTCGAACTCATCCACCGGAATGCCGACCAGTTCCGCCAATACATAACCGGAATCGTTGAACGTCAGCGTCTGGTCGAAGTCGCTGGCGAAGATGTAACGTTTTATCGGGTTATCTGCCATGATGGTTGGATTCGCGGCCACCCGAGAAGTCCCATTAAAAGATTTGATCGAGATTATAGGCGTTGCCGGTTAAAGCCGAGTGAACGAATTTCTGCTCACAAGGTCGGAACGCTGAAGTTCCTGGTAGACGTTCGAACACAGCTACATGTTCTGATCGACCGGCCTACCTTTACTAAATTCTCTGACACGTACAGAATAGAGGGTCGGCCGCGCCGTCATAGCGTAAAAGCGGTTGCGGGCTCGCAGTTTCGCTTTTTAGAGCACGTTTAAGACAGGAGCCTTCATGCCAGCATCTGGTGAATTAATCCGTTCGATGAATTATGTGGAAGACATTACGGCCACACTGCGGCGCATTGCAGTTACGATTCCAGCGATGAGCGCGGATGAGCGCAAACGCCTGGCTGAGTCTCTCCGCGCAGCCGGCGGAGCAATCAACGAAATGATTGCGGATCTTGAAAAGGCAGGCCACTAGTGGCGGAGATCAGGACCATTGCGGTGATCGGCGCCGGAATCATGGGCCGGGGCATCGCGTATGCCGCTGCGCTGGGTGGGTATCGCACCATTCTGGAAGATTTGCTTCCGGCGGCGCTGCGCCGGGCGGAAACCGAAATTCGGACGAATCTCGACAAGGCGGTCGAGCTAGGGAAGGTCGCCGCATCGGCAGCCGATGCAGCTTTCCAGCGATTGGAATATGCGGGGTCGGTGGAAGAAGCGGCGCGCGAAGCCGATCTCGTGATCGAGGCAGTGCCGGAAGAAATGGAGTCGAAGATCGAGATCTTCACTCTGCTCGATAAGCTCTGCCGTCCGACGACGATTCTCGCTTCGAACACTTCCTCGTTGAGCATTACAGAAATTGCCAGCGTTACTTATCGCGCGAAGAAATGTCTAGGGATGCACTTCTTCAATCCCGTGCACAAGATGAAGCTGCTCGAAGTCGTGCGCGCGTTAGAGACCGATGAAGACACCCTGGCTACAGCAGTCGCAGTCGGCACGCGTATGGGCAAGGAAGTTGTGGTGATCAAAGAGTCTCCTGGCTTCATTACCAGCCGCATCAATGCCATGATAGGCAACGAAGCCTTCTACATGCTGCAGGAAGGAATTGCCTCGGCCGCGGATATCGATAAAGCTCTGAAACTGGGATTGAACCATCCCATGGGACCTTTCGAACTCGTGGATCTCGTGGGTCTCGATACACGGTTGAATATTCTGGAATATCTGCACAAGTCGCTGGGAGAAAAATTTCGCCCGGCACCGTTGCTGGTGCAGTATGTAAAAGCAGGACGCTTGGGAAGAAAATCAGGGCGAGGAGTTTACGAATACGCCGAAAGCGGCGGACAGACTGCGACTGCAAAAGCGCCGGCGCGTGAGACGGTTCCAGCGTCTAAGTCTTGAGAACATTTTTATCCGGCGTTTGCTTTCGCCCGAAGCTGAGACCGGATAAAGATTTAGCAGTTTCCTGCGCGACCCCTCTATAACCAACCAGTACGTGAAAGCTCTCCCCCATGCCTGCGGGCGTCACTAGATGCTTGAGTTGCAGGGTGCCTTTAGCTCGCTCCTGCGGCAGGCGGCATTCTTCAAATGCGTCGGCGAACTGATTGGCTTCTCCAATGCCCATCAGAAATTGTGCTTGCGTAATCAGCTTGTGGATTCGCAGTCCGTGTTTCGCGCAAACAGCGGCAAGCGCGGTGAAGTTCACATCCGCGGTGATGTCTTGTTCGCCGGGAGCTTCATAAGGGTTGGCGCTGATCGAATGCTGGCGAATTGCCTTTAGCGTGCCGCGATGGCGACCGGCAAGTTGCTCTTCGCGCGTATAGCCGTAGTCGATGGCGATGAAAAATCCGCGCTCGATGCTGGCTGCAATGCGATCCATGGCTTGCTGCGCTGCGAGACAAACCTCCAGCCGCTTGCTATCTTCCGGGTGAACAGAGTAGCGGTCCAGAAATTCCAGCTCCGCAGGCGAGGGTCTCGCCCATGTTTCAACAAGGTGGCCGTTTTCGAGAGCGATGCGCAGTGAGCCTCTTTCACTGAGAATCTCGACCGGCAAGGCATCGAAGAATTCATTGGCAAAAACAATGACATTGGAGACTGGCCCGCCGGCAGGATAAACCCCTACCACTCGAGCGCGGTCGCATTCAATATGCCGGCTCAGTGTAGCCGCGATCCGCTGACGCAGCGCCGGCGAGCGTTCGACCAACGAATAAAGCAGCGCGTGAAAAAAATCCGGGAATTTCTTTTCCGACCAATCCAGAACATCCTGAGCGAAAAGGCCTCGGCCGGGGCCGAACTCTACCAGATTAATGCGTGCAGGCGAGCCCATCGCTCGCCACATTTCTTCGAACTGCCGCGCCAGCAATCGGCCAAAGACGGCGTGCACATCACTTGAAGTGTAGAAATCTCCGGCCTTGCCAAACTGCGCGGCGTTGCGCGAGTAATAGCCGAACTCAGAATCGTATAAACACAATTCCATGTAACGCGAAAACGGAATCGGGCCGTGCTCGCGGATTTCCTGCTCGATTTGTTGGCGAAGAAAATTCAAGATGGGATTGGCTACAGCCGGCAAAACTTTCTAGAAGACAGCATCAGCTAGCTGCCTATTTTGATGCTGACTGCCCAGCCATTGTTTTCAGATCGGCGAGGAGATTTGTCATCGCCTGGTTATAGTTCTTTTCGCCGGTAGATGAGCGATTTGCCTCTTGCAGACGCTCCGCGACCCACCATAGGATGGTTTGCGATTTGGGATCACGCAAAGTCACGATGAAATAAACTGCGCGCTCGCTGGCTTGCACCGTTGCTGTGGTAAGCACCGCCCTGTCGGCCAGACTTATCTCAAAAATCAGATCGGCGTCGGCGGGTGACGATACCAACTCGTAGTATCCCCAACTTTTCATAGCCGCATAAAACTGTTTATACGGCCGGTAGGGGTCGTCCTCGGCATTACGCGGAGTGAGGTAAAGCGCTCCTGGCACATTGGAGATGAATATCTTTTTCGCAGAGAGGACTTGCGGTGGGATCGGAGCGGCCTGTACGGCACCCGCAGGCGTCTGTTGTGCTGCCAAGACCACTCCTGAAAGCGCCGACGGTAATAATAGAAGTAAAGCCATTGTCTTAAAAACACGCGGCATGAGTCCTCCATTACAAAAGTTTTTCACGGCTCGAAATGCCGATTCACCCACCGAATATAACCCCCAAAAGACACAAAGTTCCGCCGGCCTTTCCTGATTTGCAGCTCTTACAAACCTTCTTTTCGTCGTTCCATTCGATCCTGCGGTGTGCGGATGAACATTTCCACAAAGTAATCGTGCAGGGCGTCATAAAGCTGCCGCTGGAAACTCCACTCGAACTGCGGGTGGTCGAGATCGCGGGGATGCAAATCGAAATAGTAGGTGTGAACGGGAATCGATTTGTCCTTGAACTGGATGATAACTTCTACACCATCTCCCTTTGCTCGAGCGGAGAAGTCCAGGAGCGGATGCTCATACAGCTTTAATTGAGCGAGCACCCGATTGAGGCGAGTATTATCCGACACGCGGAAATTGTAGCCTGAGCGGGAATCGGCGCGCCACAAACGACGGGGAGAACCTCGCTGACGTATTCCTGATGAAATACCGAACTATAGGGATCCTTCGACTGCGCGATTTCCCCGCTTTGCGCGGAGCAATCGCTTCGCTCAGGGTGACAGCGGGGAAACGCTGGGACGCAAGATTATTCGTAACGCAGCGCTTCGATCGGGTCAAGCCTTGCGGCTTTGATTGCCGGCAACATGCCACTGACAATGCCGACAAAACTGAGAATCGCCGTCGACCACATTAAGGTTGCGGTGTTGATATACAGATGAATGTCGCCTTCACTGGCGTCTTCGATGAATGCGCTCCACAGAGTGAGCGACCCGACCGACCACGAAACGATATAGGCCAGCGCCACGCCCAGCAGCCCGCCAAGCGCAGTGATCACCAGCGCTTCCGCGAGAAACTGAAACAGGATGTGCCAGCGGCGAGCGCCCAGCGCTTTTTCTATGCCAATTTCACGGGTACGCTGCGTCACCGACACCAGCATGATGTTCATCAGTCCAACGCCGCCGATGCCGAGCGTGAGCAATCCGATGAAGCCAAGCAGAATCTTGATGCCGACTGTGATCACCGTAAGATCAGCGAGATCCTTGACCGCATCGAAAACAAAGATTGCGCGGTCGTCTTTGGGATCAAAACCATGGTGAAAGGCCATCGAATCACGGACCGCCGCGACGCACTTGGCGTGGTCGCCTTCGTAATCCATGAAGATGCCGTCAAGATAATAGGAATTTTTCAGGTCGCTCATGGCGCTGTAAGGGACATAAACCAGCGAGTTCATGTCCTCATCGCCATTGGAAATCGTGTGCCGCAGAATGGCGATCACTCTGTAGGAAATGCCGTCGATACGAATGCTCTCGCCAATGGCATTCTGGCCGGAGAAAAGCTTCTTCTTCACCGTCGAGCCGATAACGGCGACGCGGGAATGAGTGTAGTCATCCTGCTCGCCGAAGAATGCTCCCTCGCCGATTTCGAGTGCGCGAATCTTTTCGTAGCTGGAATAGATGCCATGCACGTTGTAGCTGCCGCTGCGCGTGCCGAAAGAAACCAGGCTCTGCTTGTCGACCTCAGGAGAAATACGGGTAAGCATGGGAACTTCTGCGCGCAGGTAGTCGAGATCGTCGCGGGTCAGTCGAATCTGCGTTCCGGCTTTTGTGCCGCCGGCCTGGAGAGAGGTGTGCCCGGGAAAAATGCCAACGAGATTTCCGCCGAAGGTTCGAAAAGCGATCATTAAAGCGTCCTGAAAGCCGGTTCCGTACGCGAGCAGCAAAACCACGGTGGCAATGCCCCACGCCATCCCGAGCATGGTAAGAATGGATCGGCGTCGGTTATGTTTCAAAGCTCCAAAGGCTTGCTTGCCGAGATCGCCAAACATAAGTACTCCAAACCTTGATTATTCTTGCCGCAGCGCTTCCACGGGTGGAAGCAGCGCGGCTTTCCGCGCGGGATATAACCCTGCCACGATGCCAGCCATCGACAGGGAAAGGATTGCGATGATTGCCGACGCTGGAACAATTCGCGGCGTGTCAAATCCCTCCGGCGAAGGCAATTGAGCCAGCAACGTGACAAATGCGGTGCAGATCGCTAGGCCGATACCGCCGCTGAATGCAGTGAGGAATGCGCCTTCGATAAAAAACTGCGTCATGATATTGCGGTGGGTGGCGCCCAAGGCTTTCCGCAGACCGATTTCCCGCGTACGTTCGGTCACCGATACCAGCATGATGTTGATTACCCCGATAGCGCCAAGAGCCAGGGTTACGACTCCGACCACGCCCAGAAACCAATCCATCGCGTCAAAGATCTTGGCTACGCGAATCGAGCCATCGATCGTGTCCCAGTCGTTAAAAGCGTCTTGGAGATGGGGATCGAATCCATGGCGGCGCGCGATGATGGCATGAACTTCATTCATGGCTTCAACGTGCAATTCTCTCTTGATCGGCCGGTAATTGAGAAATGAGATGGCATTCTCAGAATTTTGCGCAATCAACGGGAAAAGATCACGCATGGTATCGAAGGGTATGAAGATGCGGTGGTTGGTGCCGTTCTCGCCATCTTTGCCGATCTTGGGGATCACGCCAATTACACGAAAATCCATATCGTTAAGCAAAATGGTGCTGCCGACCGCGGCTTCTCCGGGGAACATGTTCTTGAGCAGTTCCCATCCCACGACCGCAACGCGCCGACGCTGCAGATTGTCTTCGGCATTGAACCAGCGCCCCGGAGAAATCGGGGTGTTGCGAATCTGGTTATATTCCGGGGCTACGCCAAACACCTGGCCGCTCGTAGAGCCGTAATCGCTGACTGCGCGGATGTCGTCGCGCTCGAGCACGGGAGAAACCGCGCGCAGGAATTTGGCCTGATCGCGGATGGCGAAATAATCGCCGTAAGTTATGTAATAGGGCTGCCCGGACTGGTAGCTTCCGGCCACCGCTGGAATGCGGCCGGGGAAAATAAACATAATGTCCTGGCCAAGTTCGGCGAGGTTTTTGTCCTGTCCGCTGCGAAAGCCTTCACCCAAACCCACGAGAAGCAGCAGGGAGCCGACGCCCCAGGCGATACCAAACATCGTCAGGAACGAGCGCAGTTTGTGCGCCCACAGAGTCGCCAGCGACTGCCGGATGATGTCGATGAACATTCGCATAAGTTCACCCCGCAACTTCGGAGTGGAGGCCCGGGCAGCGATCAGGCGAGGGGTCTCAAGCCCGCCTGATCGCCGTTGCAATTCGTCTCTTCATTGGTACGCAGGCGGGCTATGCGAAGTTCCCGTCCGGCGTTGGTTATTTAGACCGATGGGAGGCAGAAAAGGTTATCCAGGCCGCGATCGTTTCCCCCCGAAGAGCACTCAGCCGAACACAAATTAGGGCGACCTTTTTTAGTCACCTGCCACCCAGGGTGACTGGCGTAACTGGAGGCCTGGGGGTCGATTGCCGATGGTTTTCGAGGATTGACTCCGGCTTAGCTCGCTAATCGAGAACGAGGTGCGGATGCTTCAAAAAGGTGGTACCGGTCTGGACACGCCTCCCGGTCAGGACGATGCTGTAGGACTCCCAGATTATGCGCTGGATCCTAAGAAAAGGTACGTTTTCGTTCGATTTCGTAAGAAACTCACGGTCGGCAAGATTGAAAAATATGCGGCGTCGCTGCTGGCAGACCGGTTATTCGACCCGGATTTTTCCGAAATAGTAGACATGAGGGAGGTCGAAGAACTCGATCTGAATGCCGCGGAATTCATTCGCCTGGCAGACAAGGTCGATCCCTTCTCGGTGCGGGCAAAGCGCGCCTTTGTGGTCCGTGACGAGGTCCAGCATCACGCAGCGCGCATGCACAAAATCCTGCGCACGCAAAGAAACTTTTCTATTTTTCGCTCACTTGAAGCCGCACGCCGGTGGATTGGAGTTTAGCCCTACGCACTATCGATTTACCCGGCCCCTAAATCAGAATTCGAGGTAGCCCCCAGATTGCGCGGGGCGAGGCCCTCCCTCGGTGCCGGTCGCGGGGAGGAGCCCTACCACCACACCGTTCAGGCTCTCCCAGGCAGCGCGATTCAGAGCGGGATCCCCTGCGACCAGGTCACGGATCATATCCCACGCGGCCACGTTCAGGGCGCCTTCGGGCGCCGGACCCATTGCCAGCGAGACCGAGCATTGCGGGCAAAATGAGATGCGATGGGCGGCAGACTTCTGCCGCGGTTTCACTCCCACCGTCTGAGTAAACATGTAGAGCGCAACCGATTTTTGCCCGGGCTCGATCGCACGACCGCAGCGAAGGCAGTGCATGGGTTCCAAGTATGTCTCCCGCGGGAACTGCTGAGATCAAACACGAATACTGTCGCCACGGACTGGCGGTGCGCAAGTATGTAAGAGGATTCCCATACGCTTTGAGGAGGCCGGCTTCGTTCCTCGTGAACCAAGCTGTGCTCTAGGCATGTGTGGACAAATTCATGCACGCTAGTGGAATGCGCGGAAATGTAAAGAGCCGCCAGCCCGGCTCAAACGCTGTTCCCCTACGCACCGGGAAGGCCCAGGTTGCATTTGAATCCGTCCGCCCTTCAGATCTCCGGAAGCTCTCGGAATGCCGGCAGGTGGCGGCCGTGTGTTATCGGGTTCGAAGCAGCGAGATCGAATTTCTGCTGGTGCGAACCCGCGGAAGCCGACGCTGGACTTTTCCCAAAGGCAGCGCCGAACCGGGCTTGACCGCGGCGCAGGCCGCGGCGTTGGAGGCTTTTGAAGAAGCCGGGGTGCATGGCAGAATCGAGCACACCTCATTTGCTTGCTACATTTCCCGAAAGTGTGGGAAGTCGAAACAAAAGCTCTTGCGAAAAGAGATTATAGTCAAGGCTCATTTGTGCGAGGTCCTGCGCCTCTCAAAACCCAAGGAACGAGGTCGCGACCGCACCTGGTTTTCCACTCACGAAGCCAAACGGTACTTGCGAAAAGGGCGGGACAACGGCGATGCGGCCGAGTGCGCTCGTATCGTTGAGAAGGCCGTCTTGCGCGTAGCCAGTTCGCGAGAGAAACAGGAAACGCCGCTTGGCCGAATGAACGAAGAGCTTGTATTGAGATCGTTCCATCTGCCCTCAGCCGGACAGACCCCGCCCCGGAATGATGCCCTGCGAAAGGTGCAGTTCGAGGCGAGCCCATCATTGCGTGGCTGGAGCACACGACTGCCCGTACTTCCGAACGGCGTGCGCAAGTTGGAAACGGTGCAGCATTATCCGGCCCTGACCGGCAAACCGCCGAGCAAACTCTTGCTGGGAGAAATTTTGCCATTCAGCGGGATGCGAGTGCCGAATTCACCTTCAAACCGCACACGCAAGGCGACAGAGGCCAGCGGAAAAAGATAAGCACAAATCCTAAAAGGCGTACCTGCTCTACTGATCCTGGTTCTTGGGACGCTCGAATGGTTTCTGCAGATATTTGCGGGCCTCTTCAAGAGCTCCAAAGGTATCGTCGTTGGTCTGAATGGCCTGCCGGTATTCGTTGATGGCGCGTTCGCGCTGCCCGGTAATATCGAAAATCTTGCCCAACTGGATGTGGCTCCAGACCTCTGTCCAGCGCGGGTCTCCATCGCCATTGATGGATGAGCGGTAAGAGTTGGCTGAGGCCTGATAGTTTCGCTGCAGGAAGAAAATCTCCGCCACACGATAGTGCGCCAGCGAACTGTTCTTATTGAGATCGAGAGCTTTGTTGAACTGCTCGAGCGCTCCGGAAAGATCTCCTTGCTGCTGCAGAGCCTGTCCACGAAGGATGGAAGAGCGCAGCCTGATATCGGAAGAATTCGTGAGCACGTGGTGGTCCGGGTCAAGTTCGATACGGCGCGGACGTCCGAACGTTTCCACGCTGAAGGCAGAGTTGGTTCCCACTACTTCGATCTTTTTGTTTTCCGTTTGTCCGTCAGTTTCAATGCGCAAATCCACCGGCATGCGGAACAGGTCGAGGTCCTGCGCGATCTCGCCAGTCACTCGGAAGCCGGGAGATTTAACTCCCGTGCTGGTTTCTTTGGGTACATTGCCCAGGCGATAAACGGTGTACTTGAGCTTGAACTCGGGGGCGCCAGTAGAATCCAGCCACTGCGAGAAGAACCAGGTGAGTTGATCTCCGTAATATTTCTCGGCGATCGTGCGGAAATCGTCCATGCTGGCCGACTTGCCCTGGTAAGTATCGGCGAAGTCGCGCATGGTCTTGAGAAACTTGTCCTCGCCCATCACCCAGCGCAGCATGTGGAGAATCATTCCGCCCTTGTCGGTGACCAGCGACTGAAACTCGGTCGAAAACGGATCGAGTTTGCTGGCGCTGGAGAGCGGAACGGTGTCATATGCCAGCGCTCCGACGGACATATCCTTTACTACTTCTTCCAGGCCCGCCTGACCGGCGGCATTCTCCACATACATGGCCTCGGAGTAACGCGAAAAGCCATCCACCAGCCACCAGTCATCTTTTGACGTGGGACTGACCGAAGTGCCCCACCATTGATGCGCAATCGCATTCGCAAGCAGGCGATAATTCACTTTTTGCGTGATCGAGGGTCCGGCAATTGCCGCAATCTCGGGAGCCCACGCATAAGGCACGGTCTCGGCGGGCAATTCCACCACATTCAGCCTCTGCGAGAGCGGAGCTCCATACAGCGTGATGAAATAAGTAAATTCCTGAACTGCAGTATTGGTGTATTCGGGGGCCAGCGCCTGATGCGTAGGCTTGAAGAGAACATGCAAATCCATGCCGGCTTCGTCACTCTTATATTCCTGGAAAACTCCGGCGATAATAGTCCCGGGAAAGCTTGATTTCGAATAGTCGAACGTAAATGTCTTTGTAGGGAGCCCATTAGTATTGGGCTTATTCGAAGGCGGATTCTCGGTCACCGTCGACTTTCCGCTTCCGATCACCACCATGTGAGCCGGCACTGTCACGCTGATGTTTGCCGAGAAGCGATTAAGCCCGTAACCGCTGACCGGGAACCATCGTCCGGCATAGAGCAGATAGCTGGTGTCGTCTCCGATGTAGGCCAGTTTGAGGCCCGGAACGGGGCTGTCGTCGGCTGTCTCCAGTGTGCCTTCGTATTCAAAGGTGAGCGAGGTGGAAGCGTCTTTGGCAAGCCCATTAGGCAATGCGACGCGCACCGTAGAATCCTGGGTTACGCGCTCGGCGGACAGCGGCTGGCCATTGTCATCGAGCACGCGGGTTACACGCAGATCGTTGTGCAGTTCAAAGATGGCGACGTTCAGATCCTGAAGCGCGGTGAATTTGACTTTAGCCTTCGCAGAGATCTGGTGAAGATGAGGCGTCAGCTCCGCTTCGATCTGGTAGTCGTCTACCCGCAGGTGGGCCTTCTCGGCAGCCCACGACGGGGTCGAAAGTGCCACTAGGATCAAGCAGACAAACGGGATTGCAAGAACGCTGGAAAGGCGCCGAGGGTCGATCTGCATTAAGGAGAGTCTCCAGCAAACAGCCTGACTGCTAGCTATGATGAAGATTCTCCCCTAAAAGATGTGCGAGCACAAGCTTGGGCGGCTTGCGCCCAGCGGTTTCTAGCCCTTGCGCCGCAAGATGGAAAGGATGATCTGCACGGCGCGATCGGCAGCGTGCGGCGCATCTTCCGCAGCATGGTGGGCCGGAGCATTGAGCTTGTTTCTGACCGATGCCAGACCCTCCAGCATGCGGCTGCGCGGGGGACTGTCAGGCAGAATCTCCTGCAACTGGGCAACGAC